>JAGODS010000005.1 GCA_017998135.1 Bacteroidales bacterium | reverse complement strand
TAGTTAATTAGGTCGGATTAATTCTTAGCAAGGGTTAATTCGTTAAAAGCTTATTAAATATTAGAGTTATATGTCTCTTTAATTGGTTTTATGTTTAAAAAAATATCTTAAATATCATTAAAATGAAAATAACTAAAATTTTATTGTTAAAGTTTTTCGCTTTATTATCAATTTTTATATTAATAATAATAAGTTTATACTTTGCGAAAATTTTTCCTAAAAAAACTTTTCTGTCTAAGCAAACAGCAGTTGTTAAAGGCGAAATTAAAGCTTGTGTTGAATATTTAAACCGTATAAGGACGAATCAAAATACAGGAAAAATAAACTATTTAGATGTTTTACAAGCTCAAAAACAAATAGATGCTTTAATTAAAAATAAATCTAAAGGAAATCTTGAATGGAAAGAGGTAGGTCCTATAAATATTGGAGGTAGAACCAGAGCAATACTTGTTGATAAAAAAAACAATAAACGCCTTTATGCTGGCGGCGTTAGTGGTGGTTTGTGGGTTTCTGAAGATGCAGGTATAAATTGGCTGAAAGTAAATATTAAAGGTGGTACAACTTTCGATGATTTTGAAAATCTATGTATTAGTTCATTGGCACAGGATAATGAAGGTACAATTTATGCAGGTACAGGTGAACAATTTAGTGGACTTTCAGGAACAGGCAACAATACCGGATTTCTGGGAAAAGGCATTTATAAAAGTACTGATGGTGTTAATTTTTCTGTTATAACTTCTACTATTCCAAAAACAGTAAATGATAAATGGTGTTTTGTTAATGATTTGGAATGTAATCCTGTTAATGGTTGGCTTTTTGCTGCTACTAGCGAGGCGCTTTACCTTTCTAAAGATAAAGGAGAAACATGGGAATTGCCTGTTAAATATCCTGGGACAATTTCATATAAAGGAAAAGCATCTGATATAGACATTTCTGGGGATCAGACCGTTGTAGCTTCAGTTAATAATACCTTATTTGTATCTGTTAATGGTGGTGATAATGGTACTTTTGTCAGGAAAGCCAATGGGTTACCCTCTACTTCTAAATTATTAAGAATTGAATTTGCTTTAGCTCCCAGTAATTCCAATTATTTATATGCTTTGGCTGCTAACAATTCTGGTGCTTTAGAAGGTGTTTACAGATCTGTTGATAAAGGTGATAACTGGCAGCTTATTGGTCCTGGCGGGTCTAAGTTTTTTTTGGTTTTCGGCTCTAACAATCAGGGTTGGTTTGATAATGAAATAGTAGTTTTTCCAGATAATCCCAATAAAATATTAATTGGAGGCGTTTCTCTTTGGCAGTGGGAATTGAACAAATCCTGGACGAGGATATCGGATTATGGATATCCTATCCATATTGATATACATAAAATAGTATTTGATCCTGTTGACCCTAAAACTTATTATGTTGGCACTGATGGAGGAATTTATAAAACCCAGAATGCAGGCGATAGTTATTATGAGATTAATAATAATTTTATAACTACTCAATTTTATGCTATCGCTTTTTCTGGTAAAGGAGATTTAATTGGAGGAACACAGGATAATGCTACTGTTTTTATGGAAAGAAATTCTAATTCAAAATTAAACGGAAAGATTATTGCCGGTGGTGATGGCGGTTGGGCTGCCTTTTCATTAATTAATCCCTCTGCCATTTTTTTTACATTTTATAACGGTAATTGTATCAGGAGTTCTGATAAAACTAATCAAAAAAGCTGGCAATTTCCAACAGATTGGTATAGTGGTAATAATAAATGGGGGCAGCTGTCTTATTATAATTCTTATTATAGTAGTTTTCCAGCTCCTTTTATTACTCCTATTATTTTATGGGAAAGTTTTAATGATAATTATAGCAAGGATTATATAAATTTTAAAGCTGATAAAATCTATAAATTAGGTGATACCATTACTGTTAATAGTAAAAATAGCAATTTTCCATTTGATTATATTTTAACTAAAGACTTGTCAATTAATGATACTGTCAACATTAAAGATAAAATTCAGAGCAAGTTTTTTCTGGCTTTCTCTAATCGTATATGGTTGACAAGGGCAGCTCTTGACTTTAAAAAGAAGCCCAAATGGTACAACATAGCTAATATTCCTGATTATACTAATACGATGAGTTTAAGCAAAGATGGAAATACATTATTTGTTGGTACTTATAATGGTACTATTTACAGGATTGCAAATATAAGGCTCGCTTTTGATTCTTTAACTACCGATGTTAACAGTAAATTTTCAGTTATTTTAACTTCTCAACTATTAAACTTTGTAAAAGAAAACAGGACTGTTACTTCTATTGCTGTTAATCCCAATAATCCCTCTCATATTATTATTACTTTAGGTAATTATGGTAATACTGATTATGTTTACGAATCAAGAAATGCTATGGATTCAATTCCTACTTTTTCTTTAAAACAGGGTAATCTCCCTAAAATGCCTGTTTATAGCTCTTTAATTGAAATGAATAACCCTGATAAGGTTATTATTGCTACTGAATATGGAATTTTTTCAACTGATAAAATAAGTTCTGCTTCGCCTGTTTGGCAGGAAGAAAACCAAGGTATGGAGAGGGTTGGCACTTATATGCTCAAACAACAAATTTATAATTATGATGGGGATTATGTACCAACTCAAGATATGAAAAATCCTTATTCTCCAATTAAATTATCCCCTTGGCTTAATGTTAATAATTTAGGTGTTATTTATGCTGCTACACATGGTAGAGGTATTTTTGAATCTTACAATTATAGTATTCCTCTTAATATCAAAAATTGCAACGATAAACCTTCGTCTTTGCTATTTAATATCTTTCCTAATCCGGTAAGAGACATTCTTTATTTAAACTTTAATACCAAAAACTTTAAAAATTTAATTATTAGTATTTATGATATTGATGGCAAAAAAGTTTACTCAAGCTGCTATGATATTAGTTCTAATTTGAGTTTAAATTTAAATTTTCTTAAAGACGGAATTTATCTTATTAAGGCAGAAACTAAGTATTTTAATAAGCAAGATAAATATATTGCAAAATTTATAATATCTAAGTAATTTTTCCGCTGTTACTCATAATATCAAAACAATGAAACTTGGTGATGGTTTTATTTGTTTTTGTAAAAACTATTTAGGATAATGTCTTATCTAACCTGATATATTTTTAGTATTCAAATATTCAAACAAATAGGTTTAAACTTAACAATATAAGTTTTTGTTATTCGTCTCCCAAAATTTTTTAGTAATGTATTAGGGAATAGATTAACATTTGATGGTGTCTGGACATTTCGTTTAACTACAATGTTTTTTGGTTGTAGCCCTCTGCTGAGGTATGAATTAATCAGGATAGAAAGTTTAGATTTATTTATAACTTAGAAACCTGTTTTTTTGAATTATATCATATTTGATTCAGGAGTTTGCCAGTATCTACATATTGTTTTGTAAATAATATTTAGTCCTGAAAGGGCGTTATATATTATATCTATCCGTAAATAGCCGTTTTATTTTTTCATTGCCCATAGATAAGACGATTCAGTTAAGGGAATAAGTTAATTTGTTAGATTCGGGTGATAGAATAACTAAGTTAAATTTGATTGGATGTATAATTGGCGAACCGTTGATAAACCTTTAGCTTTTATATTGTTTTAATAGTTGTTATCCTCTTGCTGAATAGAAGGTTTCCCTTAAAAGAGTAATGATACAAGACCGTATTGAGAATTTGTTATATGTGAGTAAGAAGAGAATTGTGATATTTATTTTAGCATCTATCTGTTATTTAGTAGGAGGTTGTTACGGAGAGTGTTAATTCTTCAATGGAGGCAATGGTTTTTTTAATAACATTGGTAATGGTTGAAACGGGTATATATCTTGAGTTTTCGGTTTTAATATTTTTATAAAGGTAATCAATAGTCTTATTATAAAAGTATTCTAATTCGTTGTGGATGTTGTTTAAGTTTGGAGGATTGTATTTTGTTATATAAAACCCTGATATTTCCTGCTCTTTAGAGACAGCAAACTGGTATAGTTGAGAGAGAATGTTTTTGGCAAGTTCATCATCGCTGTCTTTTATGTCCTGTATATTTGATAAAACATCTTTAATGTTTTTGGCAGAATATATCATAGACCTTAGTTTAAACATATAATCAGCAAGCAGGTTAGCTTCAGGTTCGCTTAAGTTTTGCTCCTGAATCTTTGTGTAGAAATATGTAATTTCATCTTCAATTTTTTTTAAATGGAGGTATTTTTTTAAAGGATTTACTTCTGTCTTAAAAATATTATACCATATCTTATTTACATTGTTATTGTTAATGTTATTACGCAGGGAGTCCAAAATGAATTCTCTTGTAAGATTAAATACATTTTCAAGTTCTTTATCTAAGGCATTGATAGCTACATAAGGAACTTTTGGAGTAACATTTTTAATGTAAATACATTCGCCTTTTGGTTCAGATTTTATAAAGTAATTTTTAAGGAATTGAACAAAGGGTATTGTTAAGGGGTAGAAAATAATTATACCTATCAGATTGATAATGGTGTGAATAGATACTATTAATAAAACAGGGTCATTAATATTTAGTTGCGTTATTAAAATATCAATAATATAGTTAAGCAGAATCAATGTGATTGAGGCAGCAATGAGTTTAAAAATAAAATTGGCAAGCGCAAGTCTTTTTTTATCTGCGTTACCTTTAAAGGAAGCGATTATTAGTGTGGAAGTATTGCCAATGTTAGCTCCGACAACAATAATAGCAGATTGATAAACGTCTAATAAACCTGCATTAAGGAGACTTAATACAATAACTATTAAAGCCAGGCTTGACTGTATCATTGCAGTTAAAATCAAACCTGCAGATAGTAAGTATATGATTTGTATATTTGAAAATAAATTAACATTGTCAGCAATTTTCTCAACAGACAGTTTCATAAAATCTATACCCAGAAATAATAATCCGAAACCGATAAGAAAACTACCTGTGTTTTTGAGCACAGGACGTGTATCCATAAGTATATAACTTAAAGTGCCAATTGCTAAGAGTGGTAAAGATAATTGTGATATACTAATTTCAAAACCCAGAGAGGCAATAATCCAGGCAGCCATTGTGATGCCTAAATTTGCGCCAAAGACAGCAGTCAGCGAGTTTTGAAGGCTGATTAAACCGCCACTGAGAAAAGCCGTAATAAGCAGCATAACTAATGAGCCGCTCTGCAAAATAGCAGAAGAGAAGAAACCGGTCAGCAGAGCTTTCCATTTTTTATTTGTAAAAAAGTGAAGAAGTCTTTTTAATGATTTTCCGGCAAGTCCTTTTAATCCTGTTTCAAGATGATACATTCCGAAGAGAAATATTCCCAGTCCGGATAAGAATTTCCAAAAATCAAAATCAATATTATGCAGCATAATTTCTATAAATATTTTTTGCAAATCTAAAAAAAATAATAAAAAATATACCTTGTATTAAAAATATAGTTATCTTTGCAGTGGGTAAATAATAATTTTTTTTCATGATGTTTTGCCCCGAAAGCGTTTAACGCTTTCGGGGTTTTTTCTTTATAGAATTTACCTTAATTTTAAAAATTTTTATAAGTTTGCCGTTTTTTTAAATTATATATATCTATGAATGATTCAATATTAATGAGTTCAAATCCATTGGTTAAACATCTTCAGAAGCAACCTGCGGATTTTACTAAAGCAGATTTAATTAAATTTATTGAGGACAATAAAATTAAAATGGTTAATTTTCGCTATACAGGCGGAGATGGAAGATTAAAGACGCTGAATTTTATTATAAATAATAAACAGTATTTAGATTCTATCCTTTCAGCCGGTGAAAGGGTTGATGGTTCAAGTCTTTTTTCTCATATAGAAGCAGGGGCAAGCGATTTGTATGTTATTCCGCGTTATAGAACCGCCTTTGTTAATCCATTTTCAGAAATACCCTCACTTGATATTTTATGTTCTTTTTATAATAAAGATGGAGAACCTCTGGCAATAGCTCCGGACTATATTTTAAGAAAAGCAAGCAAATGTCTGACAGAACAAACAGGATATAATCTTGAAGCTATGGGTGAGCTTGAGTTTTATGTGATAGGAGAAAGTGACAATTTGTTTAAAGCTACTGACCAGAAGGGCTATCACGAATCCGATCCTTTTTCTAAGTTCGCTGAATTTAGAAATGAAGCTATTGAGATTATTGCAGCTTGCGGCGGTAGTGTTAAATATGCTCATTCGGAAGTGGGAAATTTTAGTGAAAATAACTTGATTTACGAGCAGAACGAGATAGAGTTCTTGCCAACTGATATTTGCGATGCTGCTGACCAATTAGTAATAGCTAAGTGGATATTACGCAATTTAGCTTATCAATATAATCTAACAGTTACCTTTGCTCCTAAGATAACTTTTGGCAAGGCTGGTAGCGGTTTACACGTTCATATGCGATTAATGAAAGACCATAAAAATGCAATGATAGAGAACGGAAAAATTAATGATACTGCTAAAAAGATAATATCAGGCTTGTTGCAACTTGCGCCTTCTTTGACTGCTTTTGGAAATATTAATCCAACATCTTATTTCAGGCTGGTACCTAACCAGGAAGCGCCGACTTATATTTGCTGGGGCGACAGGAATCGTTCTGTTTTAGTCAGGGTGCCTTTGGGTTGGTCAAATAAGAATGATATGCTTAAGGATGCTAATCCTTTAGAAGTAGATACCAAATGCGACTATTCGGATAAGCAGACCGTTGAATACCGTTGTTCAGACGGGACGGCTAATGTTTATCTCTTGTTAGCCGGAATAGCTGTTGCTGTTCGTTATGGTTTGCAAAATGATAAAGCTCTTGAGATAGCAGCAAATACTTATGCAGATACTAATATTTTTAGCGATTGTTTTAAACAAAAATTAGCATCTTTAAAACAATTACCGCCTTCCTGTTGGGATTCCGCCGAATGCCTTTTAAAGCAGGCTGATATTTATAAACAATACAATATTTTTACTGAGGCTTTTATTAATGGTGTTATTGAAGATTTAAAGAAATTCAATGACAAAAATCTTAGAAAAGAAATTAATGGTGATAAAGATAAAATTTTGGAATTGGTTAATAATTATTTTCACTGTGGTTAATTATGGTATTGAGTACTGAGTATTGGGTATCAAATTAGCACATAAGCACATCTTCAAATTAACACATATTATATGTTTAGTTTATTTCAGAAAGAGCTTAGAGTTTTTTTTGGTTCATTAACAGGTTACATAGTAATATGTGTTTTTTTGTTAATTAATTCTTTGTTTTTATGGGTTTTTCCTGTGAGTTTTAATATACTGGAATATGGTTATGCCAGTATTGACGGCTTGTTTGTGATTGGTCCTTTTGTATTTCTATTTCTTATTCCTGCAATAACTATGCGTTCTTTTGCTGAAGAGAAAAAAACAGGTACTATAGAGATACTGATGACTAAGCCTCTAACAGACTTGCAGGTAATACTTGCAAAGTATTTTGCGGGCGTTGTGCTTGTATTTATTTCTTTAATTCCAACATTGGTTTATTTTATAACTGTTTATCAGTTGGGCTTTCCGAAAGGCAATATAGATACAGGCGGTACCTGGGGGTCTTATATGGGATTGTTAATGCTTGGTGCTGTTTTTGTTTCTATTGGCATTTTTGCATCTTCTATCACTGAGAACCAGATTTTAGCTTTTATTATTGCTTTAATTTTTTCAGGTATTTGTTATTTGGGATTTGATTTTATTTCAAATCTTGAGTTTATAGGAAACTATGCTTATTTTATTAAGCAATTGGGTTTAAGTGCTCATTACGATTCTATTAGCAGGGGAGTAATAGATTCAAGAGATATATTTTATTTCTTAAGCATTATAGGTCTTTTTGTATTATTTACTAAGATTTCTTTAGAAAGTAGAAAATGGTAATGATTGAATTATGACTAATAAAAAAAGTATAATCAGAAATAATATTGTACAATTATTATTGTGGCTTATAATAATATTGTGCATAAACATAATTGGTTATTACCGCTTTATTCGTTTAGACCTTACTGCCGAGAAGCGATATACTCTTTCTAATACTACTAAGAAATTATTAAAAGAACTGGATGATATAATTTTTTTCAGGGTTTACCTTGAAGGTGAATTTCCCCCGGGTTTTAAACGCTTGCAAAATGAAACCAAAGAAATGCTTGATGAATTTAGAGCCTATTCCGATAATATTCAGTATGAGTTTATTAATCCTGCTGCAAGTAAAAATAAACAATTAGTAAGGGATAATTATAAATTGCTTATAGAGAAAGGCTTGGAACCCACAGAATTAAAAGTGAAAAATAATGACGGGATGTCTCAGCAAATTATTTTTCCTGCTGCTTTAGCTACTTATAAAGATAAAGAAATCCCTGTTACTTTGCTTGCAAGTCAGATGGGCGTCCCTGCTGAGCTGGTTCTTAATAACTCTATACAGTCCCTTGAATTTTCTATTGCCAATGCTATAAAAAAATTAACAACTAAAGTTAAACCCAGTCTTGCTTTTATTGAGGGACATAAAGAACTTAATAAATATGAAACTGCTGATGCAATGACTGCACTTTCAGAGTTTTTTAATGTTGAAAGAATTAAGATAGATGAGAAGGTTAATAGTCTGAGAAATTTTGTGGATACTACGGGCGGAGGGGTTGCAAATAAATATGATGTTATTGTAATAGCCAAACCCGATTCTATTTTTAGTGAAAAAGATAAATTTATAATTGATCAGTATATAATGAATGGGGGGAGGGTTTTATGGTTAATAGACCCTGTTTTTGCGAGTCAGGATAGTTTGCGGACAGCTTCTTTTACTTATGCTATAGCAAATAACCTTAATATAGAAGATATGCTTTTTCATTATGGTGTCAGGTTAAATACAAATCTTGTGATGGATCTTAATGCTCTTTCAATACCTGTTAAAACAGGCGATGTCGGTGGGCAGCCACAGTTTGAGTTTATGCAGTGGCAATATTTTCCGATACTAATTCCGATGATTAAACATCCCATTGTTAATAATCTTAATGCTATTAAAACCGAATTTATTAGTTCTCTTGATACTATTAAGCAGGCAGATGTTAGAAAAACTATTATTCTTACTACTTCTTCATACTCAAAGACAATTAATACACCAGCCCGTATCAGTTTAAAATCGCTTTTTGAAAAACCTGACGAAAAAATGTATAATAAGAAATATCTTCCTGTGGCTGTAGTTCTTGAAGGTAAATTCACCTCTTTGTATAAAAACCGTATGCCCCCTGAAATTTTTAATAATAAAGAAATTGCTTTTAAAGAGCAGAGCGAACCTACAAGAATGATTGTTATGTCTGACGGCGATTTGATTAAGAATCAAACTCGTATTGTTAATAACCAGATAATTCCTTTTCCGCTCGGTTATGATAAATATACGAGGCAGACTTTTGGTAATAAGGATTTGATTTTAAATGCTGCAGGCTATCTCTATGATAAAACAGGATTAATAGCTGTTCGTTCTAAGGAACTCCAATTGCGGCTGCTGGACAGAACCAAGGCGGGCGAATATTCAACCTTGATTAAAATTATTAATACCTCTGTTCCCGTTTTTCTGATTATTTTTGCAGGTATCTTTTTTAATTTCTATAGAAGAAGAAAATACAACAAAATCTGATGATTATGACAAAAAATGCGAGAATATTAGTGATTGTTTTAGTACTTGCCTTTATTACATTTTACTTAGTTTTTAATAATTCCAAATCTACTTTGCTCAAAAGGTATAGTAATTTTGCTTTAGAAGATACAGCATCAATAACTAAAATTTTTCTTGCTGATAAACGTAATAATAAAGTTCTCCTGGAAAGAATAAAACCCGGTAAATGGACTATCAACAAGGTCTATGAAGGTAATAATGACGCAATAACTATATTATTAAAAACAATAGCCAATATCAATGTCAGGATGCCTGTTTCTAAGACTGCTCATAATAATGTTATAGCCAGGATGTCTGCTATAGCGGTTAAAGTAGAAATATATAAAACTGCTTACAGGGTTAATTTTTTTGAGTTAATTAAATTATTCAGATATAATAAACTGGCAAAAGTTTTTTATGTTGGAGATAATACCAAAGATAATATAGGAACATATATGCTTATGGAAGGTTCAGACCAGCCTTTTGTAACTTATATACCGGGCTTAAGGGGTTTTTTATCAACAAGATTTGTTGCTGATGAAAATGTCTGGAGAAGCCCTGTAGTTTTTAATTTTAATTTCAGGGATATTAAAACTGTTTCAATTGATTTTCCTGAAACGCCTGACTCTTCTTTTACTATTGACAGAATTGCTCAGATGCAGTATAAATTATATCAGGCTAACAAAGAAATACCTGTTTACGATACTATCAAACTTGTTAAATTTCTTTCTTCCTTTAATAATATAAGGTATGAGGCATTACTTAATGACCTGGATAAGCATAAAAAAGATTCTATTATTAATTCCAAACCTTATCATATTCTTAAGCTTACAGATATGAACAATAATACTATAGTTGTTAAAACTTATCATAAAGCGCCGGCTTATGGAGAATATTTTGATGATGCGGCTAATGAGCCTGTTTTTAATGACAAAGATAGATTATACGCCCTTATCAATAATGATAAGGATTTTGTATTAATTCAGTTCTTCGTTTTTGAGAAAATTTTAAAAACTGTTAATAACTTTAAATATCCATATTAAATATTTTTCTTATTTTTACCGAAATTTTTGAATTATGAAATTTATAATATCCAGTTCTTTATTAGTTAAGAATTTACAAGCTATTAATGGGGTTATTGACGCTTCTAAACGCTTACCCATTCTTGAGAATTTTTTATTTGAGCTTAATAACAATAACTTGTCTATTACTGCTTCAGATTTGGAAACTACTATCAAGGCTAATATGGAGGTTAGCAAAGCCGAACAAAACGGCAGAATATGCATACCTTCCAAATTATTAATCAGTACCTTGAAAACCTTTGCAGATATTCCAGTGTATATATCTGTTGATGAGGATACTCAATTAATAGAAATTTCTGCTGAAGAAGGGAAATATGAAATAATGGGTTTTGGTGCGGATGATTTTCCTAAGTTACCTGTTCTTGAAAATGGAGCTAATTTTGAAATAAACTCGGATGTACTCGCAAATGCTATTAATAAAACAATATTTGCTACCGGGACTGATGAGTTGAGACCTGTTATGGCAGGAGTTTTTATCAAATTATTTACTGATAAAATATTGTTTGTCGCTACTGATGCTCACAAACTTGTTAAGTATGCCCGCCTTGATTCAAAAATTAATGAAGAAGCATCTTTTATAGCAAATAAAAAACCCTTAAATTTACTTAAAGCTATTTTATCTACCGGTGAGACGGCTCCGGTGCATGTCAGTTTTACAGCTCAGAATGCGGTTTTTAATTATATGAATACACAGCTTTTCTGTAGGCTGATAGAAGGTAAATATCCTAATTATGACGCAGTTATTCCTATTGAAAATCCTAATGTGCTGACAATGGATAAACAACTTATTGTTAATGCACTGCGCCGTATTTCTTTATTTTCAAGCCAGGCTACTTTTCTTGTTAAGTTTGATATTACAGGCAACGAAGTTATACTGTCCGCTGAGGATGTTGATTTCTCTAAGAAAGCTAAAGAAAAATTACCCTGTAGCTTTAAGGGTGATAATATGCAAATTGGTTTTAATTCTAAATTCCTTTTAGAAATGCTTAATATAATTGATAGCAAAGACATTGCTATAAGTATGTCCGAGCCTAACAGGGCTAGTGTTATTACCCCGGCCGGCGATGAAAATAAGGATGAAGAACTCCTTATGCTTATTATGCCTGTTATGCTTAATCAATAATATCATTTTTATTATAAATATAAACCTAACCTTTATAATTTATACAAAAAAGTTACTCATTAGAGTTTATGTGCAATATTATATAATTTTAAAGGTGCTTATGAGATCGCTTCGCTTAGTTCCCGCAGATAACGTAGATAAACGCAGAAAAAATTAATATCAGCGAAAATCTGCGAAATCTGCGGGAGATGTATTTTTTGAAAAAATTCATGAATTAATCAGACTAACAGGTATCGCCTGTTAGGTTTTTTTTATTTATAAACTTGTAAAAAATTATTATTTTTGTAACCTGAATAAATTTTAAATTTTTTTGATTTAATGAGGTTTTATTTTGTTATTGTTTTTATAATCTGTTGCTTTTTTTCTTTCTCTCAAACTATTAAAATAGTAGGTAAAGATGGACAAACTGATAAATATAGGGTTGAGCAGATTAAGAAATTAGTAATTAAAGGTACTTATGAGTGTTTAGTGCCAGGTATTCCTCCTGAAATTATTGAAGCTCCTAATAACAGGGAAGTATGCGAAGGCGATTCAGTAGTTTTTAAATTAAGGGTTTTTGGTTCTCCTGAATTATTTTATCAGTGGTATTTTAATGATAATATTATTGAAGACGCTACTAATAGTAATTATAAAATCAAAAATGTCGCAAAAATAAATGAGGGCTTTTATTACTGTAGTGTGAAAAATGTTAAAGGAACTATTCAAAGTAAAACGTCTTTATTACAAGTAAAATTAAAACCTTCTATTTATATTGCCCCTATTACTCAGACCAAAACAGTTGGCGATAGTGTAACCTGGTATTTATCTCCCGGCGGAGAACCTCCTTTTTATTATCAATGGAAAAAAAATGAAATAAATATACCAGGCGCTACTGATGCCACTCTTAAAATTAAACCTATTAAAGCCGAAGATGATGGAACTTATTATTGTATTGTTAAGAATAATTGCGGTATAGTTAGTCTTGAAATCGCTACTTTAAATGTTGAAATTCTTTATAATATAGAAGGCTTTTTAACTTACGGTAATAGTAATAAAACTCCCCTTGTTAATGACAGCTTGTTTCTTGTTAATAATGAAGGTAATGTGTTAAGGAGTACAATTACTTATACAGATGGATATTTCAAATTCTCCAATCTTAAAAGCGGAACATTTTTTCTGAAATATAAAATTTTCAGGAATTGCGGCGGAATTAATCCCGTGGATGCTCTTTTTATTAATAAATATTTCTTAGGTATTTATAAATTTACCGATTATATCAAACAGCTTGCCGCCGATGTCCTGGCTGATAGTAAAATATTACCCACTGATGCCTTGTATATTAACCGTTATTTTTTAGGTATCATTAAACGTTTTACTCCTAATGAATGGGTTATTTATCCAAATGAAATTTTAATTGATAATAAAGACGTGTTTCTTGATATTAAGGCTATTTGTGTTGGTGATGTTAATGGTTCTTATATTCCTAAATAATTATTATGATTATGAAAAAGATTAATGTTGTTTTTTTGTTGTTCTTTGTTTTTTCTGGTTTTGTTTATTCACAGACTGAGGCTACTATGAAGATACATAAAAAGGATAAAACTATTTTAATTTTAACTCTTGCAGATATAGATAGTGTTACTTTTATGCCTTGTAGTGATTTTATCAATAGTCCTCCTGATTTACCTTTTAATCCTGTACCTGCTGATAACCAAAGTAATCTTATGCAAAGTCTTTTATTAAAATGGCAATGTAAAGACCCTGATGGCGACCAACTGATTTATAATGTTTATTTTGGAACAGACGCTAATCCACCTTTGATAAAAGAAAATTTACTTGATACTTTTTATAATCCAGGTGTTTTAAATCCAAATACGGGTTATTTCTGGAAAATTGATGTAAGAGATAGCTATAACAATATTACTGAAGGCAAGATATGGAGTTTTAAAACTATAGTTTCTGTGGGTGATATGATTTTAGTTGAAGGCGGAAGTTTCCAGATGGGACAACCTGACCCTGACATAGGAGGAATTGGCTTGTCTAAGGATGAGCAGCCAGTTCATAATGTTAATATTAGTAGTTTCTATCTGAGTAAATATGAGGTAACTCAAAAATTATGGAAGGATGTAATGGGTAATAACCCTGCTTATTTTTCAGGTTGTGATGAATGTCCTGTTGAGCAGGTTAGCTGGAATGATGTGCAAAGTTTTATTGCTAAGCTAAATTCATCAACAGGTCTTAAATACAGGCTGCCTACAGAAGCAGAATGGGAATATGCTGCTAAAGGTGGTAATAAAAGCCTTGCTTATCTATTTAGTGGCAGTAATACTCTTGTTGATGTTAGCTGGTGCTGGGATAATGCTGATAAAGTTACTCATCCCGTTGGTATGAAAGCTCCTAATGAGCTTGGTCTTTATGATATGACAGGTAATGTTTGGGAATGGTGCTACGATTGGTATGTAACTGATTATTACTCAAGCAGCTCTAATGATAATCCGCAGGGACCAAATACAGGAACTATTCGTGTTTTACGTGGCGGTTCCTGGGGAAACACTGATTTTAATAGCCGTTCTGCAAAGAGATTTAAAAATAATCCTGGAAGTAAAATAAATATTAATGGTTTCAGGCTTGCAATGTCTTTATAAACAATAATTAATATGTCTAATCTCTTTTATATAATTCGGCTTTTTTATTCTACTTATCTTTCCGTTAGGCGAAGCATACACGCTTCGTTTTGTTTAACTGTTACGCTTTGCTTGCTTTTTGTTTCTAATAACTTGCAATTATTTGCCCAGAATGATCTGATACTTGAAATACATATCAGGGATAATAAAATTAAGGAATATCCTGTAAAGAATAATGACAGTTTGATGTTTTCCGCTTGTTTATTTAACCAATTACATAGCAAAGCTTTTAATCCTTCGCCTGTAGATAAGTCTGTAAAACAGCCTTTAAATGTAATTATATCATGGCAATGTACAGATCCTGAAAACGACACCTTGTTTTATGATATTTATTTAGGTATAGATGCAAATCCCTCATTGGTAAAATTGAATTCAACTGATAGTTTTTTTAATCCCGGTGTTTTAGCAAAAAATACGGAATATTTCTGGAAAATAGTTGCAAAAGATAAATATGGAAAAAAAACAGAAAGTAGTCTTTGGTCTTTTAAAACAACTCTTTTTGTATGCGAAATGATTTTTGTTGAAGGTGGCAGTTTTCTTATGGGACAGCCCGAACCTAATATTGGAGGTATAGACTATACTTTAGACGAGCAACCTGTGCATAATGTTAGTCTTGATAGTTTTTATATTGCTAAATATGAGCTTACTCAGCAACAGTGGATTGATATAACAGGTACTAATCCTTCTGCGTTTAATAATTGCTTAGAATGCCCTGTTGAGAATGTCAGTTGGAATGATGTGTCTGCTTTTATCAGTAAATTAAATGAATTGACAGGCGATAATTACAGGTTGCCTACTGAAGCGGAATGGGAATATGCTGCTAAAGGAGCTAACAAGAGCAAGGGATATGTTTATAGTGGGAGTAATAATGCGGTTGAGGTAGCCTGGTATGTGGATAATTCGGGCGATGAGATACATCCTGTAGGTCAGAAAAATCCTAATGAACTGGGTATTTATGATATGAGCGGAAATGTTTGGGAATTTTGCAGCGACTGGTACCAGTCCTATTATTATGAGATAAGTCCGGGTAATAATCCAAAAGGTCCTGATAAAGGCACAACTAAGATTATTCGCGGTGGAAGCAAGAATGTATTTGAAAATATAACAAGAACTTGTTTCAGGGGTAACCTGCCCCCTGCTTCTAAGTTTAATGTAGTTGGTTTAAGGCTGGTAAAATAATTTAATAATAGTAACTAGTGTGCATCCATAAACTAAAAAAAATAAAAAATCATTTACCGCAAAGCCCTCAAAGTCAATCGCAAAGAAACACAAAGAAAATTCAAAACCGACTTTATGGATGGACACTAATTAAGGTTTTTACATTTTGAGGGGGACATTAATACCGAGCAGATACATTGCATTTTTAATAACATTAGCGGTAAAATAGGAAAGATTTAATCTGAAAAGTTTTATGTTTTCGTTTTCTTCTTTAAGAACAGGTATTTCCTGATAAAATTGATTATAGATTTTAGCCAGTTCGTAAACATAATTCGCTATTAAAGCAGGATTGTATGTGCTGGCTGACAAGCTTAATATTTCAGGAAATTCATAAATTGATTTTAAGATAGCTTTTTCCTGTGGTAATATTTCTATTTCTGTATTAAGTAAAAGATCTTGTTTGTTGTTATAATCTCCTTTGATGAGTAAAGAATTAATACGGGCAAATGTATATTGAATAAAGGGTCCGGTGTTGCCATTAAAGTCAATAGATTCTTCGGGATTGAAAATAATATTCTTTTTAGGGTCAACCTTAAGAATAAAATATTTTAAAGCTCCTAAAGCTATAGTTTTATGAAGTTCTAAGGCAGAGGGTAAATCAAAATTAGTTGTTTTACCGAGCACTTCAGTAATTGAGGCTGCTATTTTAATCATTTCGCTGATAAGGTCATCTGCATCAACAACAGTACCTTCCCTTGATTTCATCTTTCCATCTGGTAATTCAACCATACCATAAGATAAATGGTAGATGACTTTTTCCCAGTCCCAGCCAGTTTTTTTTATGATTTTTTTTAAAACATCAAAATGATAATTCTGTTCATTACCAACAACATAAATCATCTTTTGTGGTTTATATTCTTCATAACGTAGTAAAGCTGTTCCAAGGTCCTGAGTAATATAAACCGATGTGCCGTCAGAGCGCAGTAATAACTTTTCATCTAAGCCTTCATCAGTCAAATCAATCCAGACAGAGCCATCATTTTTTTGTAGAAAAGTATTGTTTTTTAAACCGTTCAAAATAATATGTTTACCTGTGATATAGGTGTCGGACTCATACCAGGTTTTATCAAAGTCCACTCCAAGCAATTTATAAGTTTCTTTAAAGCCATCATAAACCCAGTTATTAAGAGTCTGCCAAGTCAAACGGGTCTCTTTATCATTATTTTCCCATTTATTAAGTAGTTCCTGCGCTTCTATGAGCAGAGGCGCTTGTTTTTCAGCCAGTTCTTCAGACAGTCCTTTTTTTATCAGGTCTTTTACTTCAGCTAAGTATTTTTGATTGAAAAGAACATAATATTTCCCGATAAGATGGTCGCCTTTAAGACCGGAGGAGGCTGGAGTTTCTCCATTACCCCATTTCATCCATGCAAGCATAGATTTGCAAATATGAATACCTCTGTCATTGACTAAGTTTGCTTTGATTACTTTAATACCTCTTGCCTCTAAAATCCTTGATAGAGAAAAACCCAGCAGGTTGTTGCGTATATGACCAAGATGTAAAGGCTTGTTGGTGTTTGGGGATGAATATTCTATGATTACAGGTGAGCCTGCTTTTTCTCTTGTGAAAGCATAAGTTGAATTATTGTAATTATCTTTAAGAAAGTCAGTCCAGAAATTATCATTAAGACTTATATTAAGAAAACCTTTAACAATAGTAAAACCTTTAATTTCTTTTAATTTTTTTGATAAGAGAGTACCAATTTCAATACCTGTTTGCTCGGGGTTTTTCTTAGAATATTTGAGCAGAGGAAATAAAACAAGAGTAAAGTCGCCTTCAAAATCCTTAGCTGTTTTTTCTACTTGAAAAAAACTATTCGGTAACACCTGCTTATAAAGGGTTTGAAATATTTCAGCACTGCTCTCTATTAATTTATTTTTGAACATTGAGTATTGGGTATTGAGTGTTGAGTATTAAGTATTAAGTATTAAGTATTGGGTATTTGGTAATGAGTATTGGGTATTGAATGTTGGGTATTGAGTATTCATTACTTACCGTCTGCTTTAGCTGACGGACAAAAATTCTCACAAGCCAGGGCTTTAGCCCAAATATTAATTATATCCTAAATTTATCATTTATCATTCAGCATTCTCAATTCAACATTCAATAATTGTGGGATGTATTGGATTCGAACCAACGACCCCCGCCCTGTCAAGGCGATGCTCTAAACCAACTGAGCTAACATCCCGTTTTTTCGGCTTGCAAACATATATATATTTTTAATATTATACTTATAAATGTTAGTTTCATTAGAAAAATTGTAATTACTCAGCAGATTTAAATGCCTTATTAATAATATTTTAAAAGAAACATTTTTAACACAAGGTTCACAAAGAAATTGTCACAAAGAACACAATGTATTGTATTTCAGAAGTGTGTTATTTTGTGTCCTTAGCGTGTTCTTCGAGTTCTTAGTGTTTAAATATTTAAAAGTCTAACAAATAACTCTGCTGAGTAGTTGCGAAAAATTTCATTATTTGCATTATTAATGCTTAATTCATAAAAAGATATTATTTTTGTAAAGATAACAAAAAAGATAATTATGATGTTAATCAGGCTGTTAATTATAATATTGGTTTTTTTAATTGCATGCAAGGTACAGAAACAGGAAAAAACTGAGGTAGAAAATCAGTGTGGAGATAACAAGAAAACTGAGCAGTTAAAGCCTTTATTTATAAGTCATAAATCGGATTATTTCAAAAATAATTTCCTGAGGTATGAGGATTTTATTTATAAAAGAAATATAAAAACTGTTTTATTGCATAAAGAAGGGCTTGAGTTGTCAATACCGGTGATTGAATTGAATACAGGCGAAAAATTAAAATTAAGTTTTGATGATTTGGAGGGAGGGCACAAAACTTATAAATACAGGTTCATACATTGTGATGCCTATTGGCAGCCCTCAGATATAATGGAAAGTGAATATTTAAATGGTTTTTATGATGATTATATTACTGATTATAAGTATTCTTATAATACGAGGCAAAAATATACTCATTATGAATTAACTTTTCCTTCGGAGAATATGAGCATAACTGTTTCTGGCAATTATGTTCTTGCAGCTTTTACAGATGAAAGCAGGGATAGTCTTATTTTTACTAAAAGATTCCTCGTTTATGAGCCTAAATTAAGTATTAATCCTACTGTAAAAAGGGCTACACGACTTGAAGACAGAAATTACAGGCATGAGATTGATTTTACTATTACAGCTAATAGTTATAGGATAAGTAATCCCTATAATGATTTGAAGGTAGTGATAACACAAAACGGGAGATGGGATAATGCTTTAAATGATTTAAAACCTATGTTTGTTAGGGATAATTTGCTTGATTATAATTTTGATGAAGGTAATAGTTTTAGCGGGGGTAATGAATACAGGCGTTTTGATATAAAAAGTCTGAAATATAACAGTGAAAGAATAAGAATTATTCAAAGCGATAGTTTAACAGGTCGTCTGGCGGTTTATTTGAAGGATGACGAAAGAAGAAATATAAAAGTTTATATGTCGGATATAGATATTAACGGTAGGCGTTTTATAAAAAGCGAAGATAATGTTAAAAATAGTAGTATAGAGGCTGATTATGTATTTGTGAATTTTTGTTTGCCCTATAAACCGGTGAGGAATGACGGTGATTTTTATATTATGGGTGCGCTAACGGACTGGAATTTTAATAAGGAGGCTAAGATGAAATATAATTATGATAATCAATGTTATGAGAATGTATTATATATTAAACAGGGATATTATAATTATCAGTATGTATTCCTTGAAAACGGGGCTAAACAGGGAGATGAGACAGTTATTGAAGGTAGTCATTATGAAACGGAGAATGAATATATAATTTATGTTTATCATCGTGAAGCTGGGACTTTATTTGACAAACTTGTTGGAGTGAAAATGCTTACTGCCAAATTGTTTTAACTCATAACATCAACTTTAAAATAATAATATCAAGATGAAAAAAATAAGTTTGTTAGTATTGTTAATATTCCCGGTATTACTAAGTAAGAGCCAGATAAAGGAAAAAACCTATATTGTGGGTGGAGGGCTAAGTCTGAATTTTGTTGATATAAGTCATAAGGAGAGCAATAGTTTTAATTTTAGTGTATCGCCCAATGCTGGTTTTATGTTTACAGATGCTTTTGGTATGGGCTTATCATTACAATATAGTATGAAGAGTTCGGGAGACTATAAGGAAAACAATTTAGGTATTGGTCCTTATGCGCGTTATTATTTTAATAAGGAAATGTTATCTCCTTTTATGATTGGTATTTTTGAATATAATAAGCAAACAATTGATGAAACAAATGGCAAAGTGAGCAATTCTTATCTTGGAGCAGCTTTTGGACCTGGTATAGCTTTTTTTCTAAATAATCATTTGAGCCTTGAAGCGCTGTTAACTTATAAACATCTTGTAACCAAGCGTGGTGGTGGGGCTTATAAAAAAAATAATTTAGATTTTATAATAGGTTTTCAGGTTTATTTGCCTATTGAAAATCCTTAACCACTTATAGATTTATTACTGATAATCAATTTAACTGTCAACATTTAAAACTAAACCTTCAAAAATCAATTTAAAAAAATAGATATTTAACAATTTTCAAATTAACATTCAACATTTAATAAAATGTTTGCGATAGTAGATTGCAATAATTTTTATGTTTCCTGCGAGCGGGTGTTCAAGCCTGAATTAAATGGTAAGCCTGTAGTGGTCTTGTCAAATAATGACGGTTGTATTATATCTCGTTCACAAGAGGCTAAAGATTTAGGGATAAAAATGGGCGACCCCGCTTTTCTTATGGAGGATATTTTTAGAAAAAACGGAGTAATAGTCTATTCATCAAATTATACCTTATATGGCGATTTGTCCGAAAGAGTAATGAATACATTAAGGACCTTAGTATTGGATATTGAGATTTATTCAATAGATGAAGCTTTCCTTGATTTATCAAATATGAAAATTGACAATTTATTTGATTTTGCTTCAAATATAAAGGAGACAGTTTACAGGTGGACAGCCATTCCTGTTTCAGTTGGAGTAGCTCCCACCAAGTCGTTGGCAAAAGTAGCAAATCACATTGCTAAGAAGAATAAAGATTACAAAGGACTGTGTTTAATGATGGATAAAGAGGAGAGAGAGAAAATTCTGGCGGCTTATCCTGTAGAAGAGCTATGGGGTGTGGGAAGACAGTATGCCAGATTATTAAGAAAGCAAAAAATAAATACAGCCCTTGAATTGTTAAGAATGAATGACAGCTGGATTAAAAAAAATATGACAATACAGGGCTTAAGGATGGCGGATGAATTAAGGGGTATTTCTTGTATAGACATTGAAACTGATACAGAGCCTAAGAAGAATATTTGTACAGCGCGTTCATTCGGAGCAATGACATCTGATATAGAGGTATTAAATGAAGCTGTATCTAATTATGCTGCAAGTTGCGCCCTTAAATTACGCAAACAATCAAGTGTTGCTAACCTGCTATGTGTTTTTCTTGAAACTAATAGGTTCAGGTTGCAGGATAAGCAGTATAATAACTATAAAGCGTTAAAACTGCCCGTTGCAACAAGTGATACTGCCGAGTTGATACATTATGCCCTGCAGGGCTTAAAGCTTATTTATAAAAAGGAATTTAATTATAAGAAAGCAGGCGTTATAGTGTCGGGTATAGTACCATCAATGCCACTGCAGCAAGAGCTTTTTGATAATAAAGACCGTGTGAGTTCTGAAAAAATAATAAAAGTTATTGATAAATTAAATGATAAAATGGGGAGAGATGTAGTCAGGAGTGCTTCGCAGGGTTTTGTCAGGAAATGGAAGTTAAGGCAGGAGCGCTTATCCCCTTGTTATACTACAAAATGGACAGAAATTCCAATAATAAAATTATAGAATATGTGTGGAAGATTTTCAATAGTAAAAGATGTTGAGGAACTGGAGCGGAGGTTTTCAATAAAGATAGAGAGAGCCTTGTACAAAAAGATGAATAACGCTTCACCCGGACAGTTTTTACCTGTTATTACAGACGATAAGGCTGAAGAGGGGAGTTTTCTTAAATGGGGCTTAATACCTGTCTGGGCTAAGGAAGCTTCTATAGGTTATAAGATGATAAATGCGAGGGCAGAGACTTTGTCGGAAAAAAGTTCATTTAAAAATTTACTTCATAGTCGGCGCTGTTTAATCCCGGCTGATGCTTTCTATGAATGGCAAAAGACAAACGAAGGTAAGCAGCCCTATAAGATAAGTCTTAAGGAGGGGCAATTGTTCGCTTTTGCAGGCTTGTGGACTGGCTGGAGAGATAAAGCAGGGGAGTTGATAAGAACTTTCACAATAATTACAACCGAGCCTAATGCAGTTGTTAGTCCTATTCACGACAGGATGCCGGTAATATTGGAAAGAGAGAAAGAACAGACCTGGCTTAAAAATAAGAATGATGAGGCTTTGCTTATTGATTTATTTAAACCCTTTAATGCAGATTTGATGGAAGCTAAGCTATGGAGTTTTAAGTAATGATTAATGTGCCTTAGCAAAGTTTCCCTAAGAAACGCAGGGTTTATATACTATAAACGGTTTAAATGTTTCACATTTGCAAAATGTGAAACATTTATGATAATTTTTTAACACAAAGAAGCACAAAGAACTAACACTAAGAACACTATAGAATCAGGACTTTGTGAACTTTGTTTTATCTTTGTGAGCTTAGTGTTTAAGAATTTTATAGAGTTATTAGAGGTACCCTTAAATAAGATTAGGAATTATAAGGAAATAGAAGAGTTAAAACCTTATATAAATTATAAATAAAAAATAAAAAGCTAATGGATTGGAAAGAATTAATTAAGGAATATAAGATTTATTTGCAGCTTGAGAAATCCTTGTCTGAAAATAGTGTTCTTGCATATATGCGTGATTTGAAAAAGCTGACAGCTTTTATGGAAGAAAAGAGATATAAGGTAAGTCCTGAAACTATAAGCAGCGAACAGCTTGAGGAATTTGTCCGATGGACAAAGGAGAAAGGAGCTAATTCGCGCTCTCAGATGAGAATTATATCCGGTATAAAAGGTTTTTTTAAGTACCTGATAATGGCGAATCGTATGAAAGTAAACCCTGCAGAATTGTTAGAATCGCCTAAAACAGGAAGGAAACTACCGGATGTTCTTAGTATATCGGAAATAGAACAAATAATAGGTGCAATAGATTTGAGTAAACCGGAAGGAGAGAGGAATAAAGCTATAATAGAGACCTTATACGGTTGCGGATTGAGGGTATCTGAACTGGTGAATTTAAAAATCAGCGGATTGCATTTTAGCGAGTCTTTTATAAGGATAATAGGAAAGGGAGATAAAGAAAGGCTGGCGCCAATTGGGGCTGTCGCAATAAAGCAGATAAATATATATTTAGAAAAGGTGAGGGTTCATATAAAACCGAAAAAAGGTTGTGAGGATATAGTGTTTTTAAATCGCAGGGGAGCTAAGCTGACAAGAGAGATGATTTTTATGATAATTAAAGAATTATGTAAAATAGCAGGGATAACCAAAAAGGTTAGCCCTCATAGTTTCAGACATTCTTTTGCAACACATCTGATGGAGGGCGGAGCGGATATAAGAGCCGTTCAGCAGATGCTTGGACACGAGTCTATTACTACTACAGAAATATATACGCATCTTAACAGGGAATATTTAAGAGATACTATAATGCAATATCACCCGAGAAGTTCCCTGAATGAATAGTAAAGAAAATTATACTATACACGATTTTAAATGTTTCACATTTGCAAAATGTGAAACATTTAAACCCTAAGTTATCTGTTGATTTGTTGGATGAAGAAATCGTTGTTGAAGTTGATAAGGTATGTTTTTTTGACAGAGCGGGTGAGAGCCGTATAAAGCCAACGGAGATATTCCTTGTCTATATTATCAGGTGAACTGAAAGCCTGGTAAACGAAAACTATGTCCCATTGGCCGCCTTGAGTTTTATGGCAGGTAAGACTGTAAGCAAATTTGACCTGTAACGCATTAAACCAGGGATTTTTCTTAACTGCAAGTATTTTATCTTTTTTATTTTGAAGGTCTTCATAGTCTTTCATAACTTCATAAAAAAAGTTAGTCTCATCAGTCGCAGGCAGTGCCGGAGTTTCTAAATTGATAGTGTTAAGCATAAGGTTTACATTAAGTTCGCCTTCATCAGGGAAGTCAATCAGGCGGATGACAGCTTCAGCAAAGCGATAGCCGTAAAGGTCTGTTATTTTGCGGATTTTAATAATTTCAATAATATCTCCATTTGCAATAAAGCCTGCAGGCGATTCATCAGGTAACCAGAAATAGTTGTTTTTGAGGACCATCAGATAATCGCCAGTAGCGATTTCGTTTTCGCGGTTAAGGATATGGGATCTTATTTGCTGGTTAAATTTATTAGCAAGTTTATTAGAGCGACATATAACAACGCAGTTTTCAGAGCCATTAACAGAGTATTCAGACCTAAGTGCATCTTCCAGTTCGGAAGGAGAAATGGATATAATATCCTGATATTTTTTAATATAGAAAAGAGGAGCTTTATAATCGTTTTTATGAATTTTTTGTCTAAGGTAGGTTGCATTAGCAAGAATACCTGAGTTTAAGGATTGCCTTACAACTTCAGTAAGTTCAAAATCAATGACAGAATTGAAGTATAAACCTGTGATATATGAGGGGTCAAGAGCAGGGCTTATTTGAAGAGCGACAGGCGGTAACTGCGCAGTATCGCCTATAAAGATACATCTGCATCTTTCGCCCGAATTTAGATAAGAGACCAAATCTTCAAGTAGATTGCGTTCTCCAAAAAAACTATTATCGGTTTTTTTTTCGGCTTGAATCATAGAAGCTTCATCTATAATAAAAATAGTGTCTTTATGAGGGTTTTTCTGAAGGATAAGGAAAGTAGCGCCTTGTTTGGTTTGTTTGATTTTGTAAATTTTCTTATGAATAGTATAGGCTTTTTTGTCGGAGTAGTTACTAAGGACTTTAGCAGCTCTGCCTGTAGGAGCGAGGAGAACAGAGCGGAGGGTGCCTGAGTTGGCAGGTCGGAATAAAGGGAGTGATTTGATGAGGGCGCTCATAATGCTGGTTTTACCGGTTCCTGCGTAGCCTTTTAGGATGAAAGCGCTATTATAGTCTTGCGAAAGTATAAAGTTTGCTAATTTATCAATAAGGAGAGCCTGCCCCGAGGTGGGACTATGGCTGAAATGTTTCAGAATAAGAGTTGAGAGGTCGGTTTTATTCATTAGCAGATTTAAATATGTTGAATTTTGAAGACTGAATGTTGAATGCTGAATGTTGAATGTTGAATTTTGAATGTTGAATGTTGAATGCTGAATGCTGAATGTTGAATTTTGAATGCTGAATTTTGAATGTTGAATTTTGAATTTTGAATGCTGAATGTTGAATTTTGAATGTTTAATTTTGAATATCTTGTATAATTTTCCAAAAAACCCCGCAGGGGTGAAAGGATGGTAGTCAACGGATGGTAGATTAGAATGGGTAGCCGATTCCGAGATTGTAAATAACATCGTTCCAGGAAGAATATTTAATTATCCAGTAATTATTTCGGATTGGAGCAGTGTTTCTGACAGGTATTGCAGCGTCTAATCTGATAATAAAGAAGCCGAAGTCGAGCCTGAAGCCTAATCCAGAGCCAATTGCAAATTCTTTGTAAAATCTGTTAAAACTAAAATCAGCACCGGGCATTTCTGAATTTTTATATTTAAGCCAGATATTTCCTGCATCAATAAACAGAGCCCCTTTAATCATTTTAATAAGTGGAAAACGATATTCTACATTTGCAGATAATTTAATGTCGCCTGTTTTGTCGTATATAGATTCAGAGGGATTAGAATAAGAACCGGGACCGAGAGAGCGAATTTCCCATGCTCTCAGGTCATTGGCGCCTCCGCCGAAGAAGCGTTTTTCAAAGGGCATAACTGTGGAATTGATATAGGGAATACCGAACCCTAAAATGCCCCTGTAAACTATGCTATTATCAGAGTTGATGATGTTGTAGTATCTAAAATCAAAATCTAATTTAATGTATTGAGCGAATCTGTTATTGAAAACAGAGTAAAACTCCTGTTTGCTATTATTTATAACCTCATTTTTAAAAGAAAGTAGCCCATACAACAGATTACCGGCAGTTTCCAAATTGCTTCTGAAATAAATAAAGTTTTTAAGTTTGTTAATTTGTTGTGAATTGAAGATGTAATTGTATTTAAGACCTGCATTTAGATGGTTTTGGTAACTATATATAAGGTTTTGGTCTTTTAGAGAATTTATTTTTGCTGTGAAGGCGGAGTCCATTGTAATATTAACAGAATTAATATCAAAAGGATATAAAATATGTGTTTTTTTGGTAGTTTCATTCCACATATATCCGAAGGAGACATTAGAGATATATCTTTCTAATCCGGAGCGTTTTTGGAAATTAAAACCTATATTAAAGAAGGTTTTGGGTTTATTGTTTTTTGAGAATTTGATTTGGCTCACCGGAAGCAAAAATTTTGGAATATTAAGCGATAAATCCAGTCCTGTTTCTAAAGTGTTAAAAGGGAGATAAGGTTTAATAAGGTTTTCATTATTATCTGAACTTAGAAATTTCTGTACTTCCATAGCTCCTTTGAGTTTGATAGAGAAAATCTCAGCTCCTTTGAAAAGATTAATATTTTGGTAGCCCAGATTAGCAGCAATACCTAAATCGCCCGCAGAGTTGGTACCGGTTGTTTCAATAGTAAATGATTGTTTCTGGGCAGGGCTGAGAAGAATAAAACAATCTAAGTTGTAGTCAGGCTTCTCTTTAAAATCAATATTAACAAATTTGAAGTTTTGTAAACTATTTAGACTTTTAAAGCTTTCTTCAACTTCGTTTAATTTAAAGATACTGTTATTTTTAATAAAAATGTTTTGAATATAAGTTTTTGGATTTATGCGAAGTTTCCCATCATAAATGAAATAGTAGGTAGAAGGAGAGTTAGACCTTCGTAAAGTGATATCGTATCTCATAGTATCTTTATTGATTAATTCTTTTGAATAAGGAAAATAATCAGTATTAATGAATATGTTATCAATATTATAACGGTTGTGGGGGATTGGAATAATAGAATCGTTAAGCTCAGGAACTTTTATGCTATTAAGTTTTATATTATAGTAAACATCTGCTTTTTTAGATTTAAGAGCAGAATCAACTGAAAAGTTGATGAAGTCTTTAGTGAAATAGAAATAACCCTGATTTTTTAAGAAAATAGCGAGTCTGTCTCTTTCTTCTTCAAAGACATCAATATCAAAGTTATTTTCTTTTTTTAAAAGACAGTTTTTATTGTCAGCAATAACTAATCTCTTCAATGCAGTATCATTGGAATTGTAAATAATATTATTTATTGTGTACGGTTTTGATAAAATAATATCATAAGCGACATTGGCTTTTTTTCGTTTAAAAGTGATTTTTTTTGAAATATTATTATTAAAATAGCCTTTACTGTTAAAGTAAAGCTCATATTGTTTAAGCGTATTTTTTGTCAGTGTTGAATCAAGAAGAACGGGACTCTCGCCGATAGTATATTTAAGCCAGTGTTTAAACCTGTTTTCTTTGCCAAGAGAGCCAATTTTATAGACTAAGAGATGAAACCTGAAAAAGCCGAGAATTTTTTTATTAGGTTTTTGTTTGATAAAGGCGTTTAATTTATCATAATCTACATTTTTTTGATTATGAACTTTAATAGAGTTTTTATTAAGCAGCCAGGTACCTTTACCAATTTTATAAGCGGATTTGCAATTTGTTAAAAAAACTGAAGCAACAAGCAGGATTAGGGTAAAATATACATTGCTTTTCAAGGAGTAACCGTAAATAGTAGGGTTTTATTTTATACAAGATTATTATAATTGAACTAAACCGTTTTTAATAGCATAAACAACAAGTTCTGCTGTATTATTAATGGAAAGTTTTTTCATTATATTAGCTTTATGCACTTCAACAGTTCTGACGCTAATGTAAAGTTCCTGTGCAATATCATTATTAGTAAGACCTTTGATAATATATTTTAAGACTTCTAATTCTCTTTCAGTAAGATTAGTGCTTTGAACCATATCTTTCTTTTCTTCTTTTTTGAAAAAGCTATTCATAAGCACTTCCGAGACTAATCCTTTAATATATCTTTTGCCATTATACACCATTTCAATAGCTTCTACAAGCTGGTCAGGATTGAAATTTTTAGGTACATAGCCCATTGCACCGACTTCAAAACCTTTAACTATATATTCTTCATCCACATAAGAAGTATGAAGAATAATTTTTGTAGCGGGATTTTTCTTTATAATTTCTTCAGTTACTTTAATACCATTCATCTTAGGGAGATTGATGTCAAGCAATACAATATCAGGAGCAAGTTTTTTTACTTTAAGTAGTGCATCTTCGCCGTCTTTAGCAATACCGACCAGCTTGATATTTTCTGAGCTGGACAATAGTTTTTCAACTCCCATATATACTATTTCGTGGTCGTCAACTAAGAGAACTTTTATCTTACTCATAAGTGTCTATATTTTAAATTTAAAAAAACAAAAATAGTGTGTATATGATTAAAAGGCAAAAATAATTATTAACAATAGAGTATTAACTACCCTTGATTATTAATTATTAATGCAAAATACTATGTTAAAAAGTCAGTGCAAATATAAATAATTTTTAATCACTCAAAAGAAATATTATCAGTATTTGAAAATTTATCAAGTATATTTTTTATATCAGCGTCAGTATTTTTCAGTTTATTATTGCAGTATGCAATCAGTTGGCAAGCTCTTTTAACTTTTTCAGTTAACAAATCAATGTCTGTATTACCTGATTCAATATCTTTAACAATCTGTTCCAGTTCTTTTTGAGCTTGCAAATAGCTAAGGTTTTCCATTGGTATCAATTTTAGTTATAGTGCTAATAAAAGTTCCTTTAAAAAGTTTGGTTTTAACAACAACTCCCTCGTTAAGTGCC
This sequence comes from Bacteroidales bacterium, assembly GCA_017998135.1. Lineage (GTDB taxonomy): Bacteria > Bacteroidota > Bacteroidia > Bacteroidales > JAGODS01 > JAGODS01. The sequence goes on along the minus strand of JAGODS010000005.1, from coordinate 3,068 downwards.
TCGCAATCCCTAAGAGTTTTGTCGTTATAAACAGTAATAGAATATCCGCGTCTAAGTATGTGTTCAGGGTCAAGTAAACGAATTTTTTCTTCTGAAATTTTATTATCAGCTGCTTGCTTTTGAATAAAATTTTTGGTATGCAAAGATAATTTTAAAAACAATTCATCTGATAATTTTTTAGTTTTATTAATAAAATTTGAAGTAGAGTAGGCAAGGAGGTTAAGGTAGGTCCCGGATTTTGATTTCTGCTTTAATATATAGCTTTTTAGTCCAAAATTAAGTCGCTGGCTTTGTTTGTTTAACAGGTAATTCTGTTCAAGAATAATGTTGTTATAGAGCTGGTTAATTATGTTAAATAAATCAAGTATATTTTGCTGGAAAGCAAAAGTTTTCTGAATAATAAAATCAGCAACATCGGTAGGAGTTATTCTGTTTGAAAAAGCGACTTCATCCGCAATACTTATATTAGCTGTATGACCTATGCCTGTAATAACCGGTACAGGGCATAAGGCGATAGCTCTTGCGAGATTCTCGTCATTAAAGCAATTGAGGTCAATATTAGCGCCGCCACCCCTTACAATGACAACTATATCAAAGGGAATTTGATTATCCTGTGCTTTGTCGCCCTGTTCTTTGTTTTGAACTAATTGAGCGCTTATAAGATTAAGCTGTTGAGTGAGACTTTGCGCTGCAAGATTACCCTGGAGATAGGCTGAGAAGAGAGTCAGATTATAAGCGTAATTATATTGATTTCCGAGAAGCTTGCTTTTAAAATCCTCATATCCTTTAGAGTCTTCAGCCGAAATAACAGCTATGTTTTGAGGAACTAAAGGAAAAGTAGTTTTCCTGTTTCTTTCATAAAGACCTTCTTTTTTAAGTCTTGCAATTATCTGCTGGCGCTCAAGCTGAAGCAGTCCAACCGTGTAATTAGGCTCTATATCGTTAATATAAAGCGATAGACCATATCTAATATCATAATTAACTGAGGCGGAAAAGAGTATTTTAATATTTTCTTTAAGTTCAAAACCCGTTAATTGTTTAAATAAAGAGTTTATCGCTATAAATTTATCTTTCCAGATAATAGCTCTCATTTCAGCCTTTATAACGTCAGTGCCTTCAGGTTTCTCAATAAGAGAGAGATAACAATGTCCCCTGCTGGTCTTTAGATTAACAATTTCTGCAACAACCCAAAAGTTAATGCCTGTTATATTATCATCAAGAACTTTCTTTATCAACTTATTAAGCTCGCTCAGGCTTAAAAATTTAAGTTTGCTATTATTATTGGTCATAATTTTTTTGCTTCAGACTAAATATATTTAACTGTTTTAATAACTTTTTATTATATAGATAAAGAGAGCATAGAAATTCATAAAGATTACACCCTCTCCTCTGTATTCTTCGTATTTTTTGTGGTAAGTATTTAAAACCACAGAGGCACAGAGAGCACAAAGACCCACAGAGCTTTCTCCGTGAAACTCCGTGTCCTTTGTGTCTCCGTGGTTTTAATTCATTCATAATTCATAACTCATATTATATTTTAACAATTTTTTTTACATTTGTGGTTTTGTTATCTGTTATTTTAACAAAATAAATGCCCTTATCAAGATTCTCAATATTATATTCTATTTTATAATTTCCCTTATTCTTGACTCCATTTGCAATTATTGATATTTTATGTCCCGTAATATCATATAATTCAATAGTAATTTGACTTTTCATAAATAATTGATAACTTATAATTAGTATTTCGCTGGATGGATTAGGAAAAATGTTTATACTCTGTATATTGCTTCTTGTATCTATTATATTGTTTGTTTCCTGAGCATTATATGCTATAAATAAAATACTTTTCTTTTTATAATCTATAAATTGAAAAAATATTAATATATTATTTGTTAATGAAAAATAAGGTGTTCCTTTATACAAATAATTTGTATTATTTACATAAGAATTATTTATATAATACAAATTAATAAAATTCTCTTTTAAAGATTCTCTTTTAAACAAACAGATACTAAAATCATCAACAAAACTTCTTAAACCAATAAAATATTGTTTATCATTTGTAGTTAGCGCTCCCTGAATTGGTTCATAACCATAAGGTATATTAATAGTATCTTTTAATGTGTATTCATCTTCTCCTGTCTTAATAAATCTACATAAATAGGGAGTTTTCATTAAATTTGTATCCTGTATTAATATTAAATAAAGATTTTCTTTATCTTGAGTAACACTCGGGGAGTTATAATTATTTAAATTACTCGCGATAAGGTTAATTTTTTTAGGTTCTGAGAATTCCTGATTAATTGAATCTCTTTTTGCATAATATAGATTAGCAAAAGTTTTTTCTTTAGTAATAATTTGTATAAAATATATATTCAATTCATCTTCGCTTAACCATATTCCATGATCAGAATTATAATTATTAAAATTTTTAAAAGATAAAGGCTGGGGATTTGAAAATCTATATTCGCCAGATTTTTTTTCTGCCATATAAATTTTAGCTGTATCCCAACCTTCAATATAATAAATTCTGTTTCCATCAGGTGATAACCAGGGATAGCCTTCTCCATTACCTGTTACAAGTTCATCCAAAGGTCTGATGCTGTCTATGCTGAAATCAAGCGAGGGGATGGACTTGCCCGACTTATAAGGCTTTGCTCTCGGTATTTCTACCGTATCGCCTTTATAGTGTATCCCCATAAAATCATATTGTCCTGCACTGTTCAGCACAATCCCCAACATCAATACAAGCACACTAACCAAATATCTGCTTAATTTAACACTGTTTTTATACATTTTTCTAATTGCTATTATGTTTAATGATAGGTTACAAAATTACATTTTTTAATTATTAATAATTCACCACGGAGGCATAGAGAGCACAAAGACTCACAGAGCTTTCTCCGTGCAACTCCGTGTCCTTCGTGTCTCCGTGGTTTTAATCCATTCATAACTCCTCAAAGTTTTTTTATTAAATTCTGTGTGTTTACATTTATATTCAATGAACACAATACTAAAAATAAATAAAGTTGTTTCATAATTATTTAATTTATATGGTTATAAAA
>JAGODS010000138.1 GCA_017998135.1 Bacteroidales bacterium | reverse complement strand
CGGGTAACTACATCCTCGTCTTTCTTACAGGAACTAAAATAAATTATAAAAATAACTCCTGCTAACAATAATAATCTAAAAACAACCTTATTCATATAAATATTTAGGGTAAAAAACAAATGCAAATTTACTATTATTTTTCAATTTGAAAATTTGAAGAAAAAAAATAAGTCGCATTAGCTTAATTAATTTATCTTCGCAATCATTATTTCTATTAAAAAATCAAATGTAATTTATTGAAATGCAGGATTTATACAAACATAAAGGATTAAGAAAAAAACTTGTTGAGACTATTAAAAACAAAGGCATAAAAGATGAAAAAGTATTAGCGGCTATGGAAAAAATTCCTCGCCATTATTTTATGGACTCTTCTTTTCTTGAATATGCTTACCAGGATAAACCTTTTCCTATCGGAGCAGGACAAACTATTTCCCAACCTTTTACAGTTGCTTTTATGACTGAACTGCTTGATATAAAAAAGGGAGATAAAATTATGGAAATCGGAACAGGCTCAGGTTATCAATCCTGTATGCTTGCCGAACTCGGCGCTAAAGTATATTCTATTGAGCGTCAAAAATCCCTTTTTAAAAAAAATGAACATATTTTAAATGAATTGGGTTATTTTATAAAAGCCTTTTATGGAGATGGTTATTTAGGCTTACCGACTTACGCCCCATTTGATAAAATTATTGTAACAGCAGGTGCTCCTTATATACCTGAACCTCTTAAACAACAACTCAAAAACGGAGGCATACTTGTTATCCCTGTCGGCAAAGGCAGCACTCAGATTATGACAAAGATTACTAAAATAAGCCAGGATGAGTACCAGGTAAAAGAATTTGGAACCTTTGCTTTTGTGCCGCTGTTAATTGATAAAGAAGATAAAAAAAATTAAATTTGTTCATATATTTTGCAGTTTTAAAAATATTATTAATTTTGCAAACTCATTTTTTTACAAAAATACTATAATAATATGTATGCAATAGTTGATATTTGCGGGCAACAGTTTAAAGTTGAAAAGGATGCAAAGGTTTTCTGCCATAGGCTAAATCAGGATATTGATTCCGAAATTATATTTGACAAAGTACTTTTTATTGATAATCAGGGGAGCATTACAGTAGGCATGCCCTTTGTAGAAAATGCTAAAATCAAAGCTAAAGTTCTGGAACATCTTAAAGGCGACAAAGTACTCGTGTTCAAGAAAAAAAGAAGAAAAGGATACCAGAAACTTAACGGACACAGACAATATTTATCTAAAGTCCTTATTGAAGAAATTATTGCTTAATTTAACCATAAATCAACAATTTAACAATTAATAATATATGGCACATAAGAAAGGAGCAGGAAGCTCAAGAAACGGTAGAGAATCACATAGTAAACGTTTAGGCGTTAAAATTTACGGCGGACAAGCAGTCAGAAGCGGCAATATAATTATCAGACAAAGAGGAACTGTTCATTTTCCTTCTGAAAATGTTGGCATCGGAAAAGACCATACTCTTTTCGCATTAACTGACGGTGTTGTTCAATTTAAAAAATCAAAAAGAGACAAATCTTTAGTCTCCGTTGTTCCCTTTATAGAAAATTAATTTTTTTATAAGCAATTATTTTTTACACACAATAATTTACTTTTCCTCGCAGGCGCCTAACCTGCGAGGTTTTTTTTATTAAGTCAATAATACAAATCTATACTGTTTTTTTTTAAACTTATTAGATTTCATCCACCTAATGCATATTTTTTTATTTACTCTACTTATGGATTATTAAGCCTATATTCGCATAAATTTATAATTTTGCATACATATAATCAGAAATAATAATAATATAAAATGTTACAGATTAATATAATAAGGGAGAAACCTGATTTTGTCAGGGAACGGCTCTGTATTAAAAATGCAAAATATGCCTTACTGATAGACAAAATACTGGAGACCGACCAGCAGAAAAGACAATTACAGAATATTTCAGATAATAAACTTGCCGAGTTAAACAATTTATCCAAAGAAATTGGTATATTTTTCAGGCAAGGCAATAAAACAGAAGCAGAAAACCTCAAGGAAAAAACATTGGTTATAAAAGAAGAAATAAAAAAACTGGAAAGCGAACTTAAAGAAGCGGAAAAACAATTAAATGAACTGTTAGTACAACTGCCTAACCTGCCCGATATAAATGTACCTATTGGAAAAACTGCTGAAGATAATGTAATTGTTCATAGCGAAGGCGATATATCATTAAGACAGTTGCAATATTTACCTCACTGGGATTTAGCTACAAAGTATAGCCTTATTGATTTTGAAGCAGGGAATAAGCTTACAGGCGCTGGTTTCCCTGTTTATACAGGTAAGGGAGCCAGACTGCAAAGGGCTTTAATAAACTTTTTCCTTGACAGTGCTGTCAAAGCAGGTTATACTGAAATAGAACCGCCTGTCCTAATAAACGAAGAGTCGGCATTTGCAACAGGACAGTTACCTGATAAAGAAGGACAAATGTATCATATAGGGCTTGATAATCTTTATCTTGCACCTACTGCCGAAGTTCCATTAACCAACCTATATCGCAACATTATACTTAAAGTTGAACAATTGCCGGTAAAAATTACAGCCTATACTAATTGCTTTCGCAGGGAGGCAGGCTCTTATGGCAAAGATGTAAGGGGATTAAACAGGATACACCAGTTTGACAAAGTAGAGATAGTTCAGGTGCAGGCGCCGGAGTTTTCGTACCAGACATTGGAAGATATGAGGACTTATGTTGCCACTATATGCAGGCAACTTGAATTACCCTTCCGTATAGTCAAACTTTGCGGCGGAGACCTAAGTTTCACTTCAGCTCTTACTTATGATTTTGAAGTATTCGCTAAAGGACAGCAACGCTGGTTGGAAGTTAGCTCGGTTTCCAACTTTGAGACTTTCCAGTCAAACAGACTTAAATTAAGATTTAAAGACAAAGAAGGCAAAACTCGTTTATTGCACACCCTTAACGGCAGCGCCCTCGCCCTGCCGCGAATTGTAGCTGCTCTTTTAGAAAACAACCAGATTGAAGATAAAATTATTATTCCACCTGTTTTAATTCCCTATACGGGCTTTGAATTTATTAGTTAGCATTTCAATACTTTCACAAATTATTATGCGTTTATATAATTATTTATAAACCTATAAACCTAATACTGTTAGACTATGTTTAATTAAATTATAAATCCCAAAATATGAAAAATTCATTTCTAAAATCAACAATTTTTCTTTTATTATTTGCAGTTTTAACCAATTGTTCAACTAACAGCAGGAAAAAAGAATTAATAAAAATTGACAGCCTTAAGACGGTTATTGTTCAATTAAAGAAAGATTTAGAAAAACTTGACACTCATAAGGTAGCTATGCGACACCAGATGTTTGTTTTTAATATGGAGCAGATAAACCCTAAAATTGCCAAAGTTAAAGACAGTGCAATTATTAATTTATTTAACTCTTACGAACCGTTTGAGAGAACTTATTTCCTTACTTTTCCTAAAAAACTAATCAAATTATCGCAACAATTAGACTTTTCAATAAAACAGCTTGACAGTTTGCATTATGATGTTACTAACGGCTTAATCCCCAAAAGCAAATATCTTATATATTTCAAAAACGAAGCTGCTAATGTTAACCTTTTAAAAGACGATGTCCCTTTATTTATTAACTATATGGATAAATACAAAAGTTTATTTGATTCGCTCAATCCTAAAATAGTAGAAATACGAATAAAACTAACGGGTAAATAATGAACCTGAAGCATTTTTTATTTTCTTTAATCTTTTTTAGCTTAATATCTGCAAAAATACTATTAAGCCAAAACGATACTAATTTTTATCCTGCCGATACTGCCTTATCCATTAATGACCTCAAAAATGAAGACGAACAACTTGCAATACAATTTTATCAAAATAAAGACTTTAACAAAGCTCTGATTTTATTTAAAAAACTCTTTGATAAAAACAAAAATGCCTATTACTATAATTATCTTTTAAATACTCTGCTTGAATTAAAAGACTTTAATACTGCGGAAAAACTTATTAAAAAACGAATTAAAGATGAGCCTGCCGACTCTCGCTATAAAGTGGATTTAGGTTATTTATATCAGGTTACGGGCGATCAGGCAAAAGCAACCAAAGAATTTGATAATATAATTGGAAACCTTAATTGCCAATCTGATAATGTTTATCTGCTTGCCAACAATTTTCTGTATCGTAGGATTACTGACTATGCTATTAAAGCCTATTTATATTGTAGGAAAACTTTAAAACGCGATAATATTTATAACTTAGAACTATCTTATATATATGAATCAACTGGCAATTATGCAGAAATGCTTGATGAATACCTCAACCTGCTTGCTGTTTCTCCTTATTATAAAGAAACTATTCAGGCAAGACTGCTTTTCTTATTAAATAAAGATAATTCACCTGAAATAACCGCCTTGGTTAAGAAAACTTTGCTAAAAAAAATACAACAATTTCCTGACAACAATCTTTATTATGATTTCTTGCTTTTTGTTTATATTCAGTTGCGTGATTTCAGCGCAGCTCTAATTCAAGCTAAGGCTCTCGACCGTACTTTCAAAGAAAGCGGAGAACGTATATTTAACCTCGCTCTGGTTTTAGCTGAAAACGATGAACTTGATCTCGCCGCAGATGCTTATAATTTTATTATTAATAAAGGTAATAACTCTCCTTATTTTGTTGCAAGCTCCTTCGAAATTCTTAATGTTTCTTTCCGAAAGATTACTTCCTCTTCAGATTACTCAAAAAAAGATCTTATTAACATTGAAACAAAATATATACAAACACTTAATCAGTTCGGACTGCTTAAAGAATCGTATTCCCTAATTAAAGCACTTACTACCTTGCAGGCTTTTTATATGGATAAATTCAAAGAAAGTACTGACCTTATTAACAAATATATTAACTCAGGCTTACTCAACCCCGAACAAACTGCAGAACTTAAAACACAACTTGCAGATATTCTTCTCCTTTCCGGAGATAATTGGGAGGCTTCTTTAATTTACTCGCAGGTAGAAAAGTCTATGAAAAACAACCCTATCGGTTATGAAGCAAAACTTAAAAACGCTAAACTCTTCTATTATATCGGCGAATTTGAATGGGCGCAAAACCAATTGGATGTTCTTAAAGCATCAACTTCTAAACTTATTGCCAACGATGCTATGGAACTTTATCTGACTATAAATGATAATCTTGATAATAATGATAGTGTTAATTCACGAAAAGCCCTTCTCAAATTTGCTAAAGCCGAATTCCTTTCTTTCAGAAATAAAGACTCACTTGCCATTATACTCCTCGACAGTATTATCAACTTTTACGCAGGAATGGCAATTATTGACAAAGCTATTTATAAAAAAGCCTTAATCAATATTAAACAAAAAAAATATTCAGAAGCCGAAAAACTTCTTTTACTGATTAATGAAAAATACACTTTAAGTATTATTGCCGATAACGCTCTCTATGAACTGGCTTTGCTTTACGAAAACAAAATTAACGATATACCCAAAGCTATGTCTGCTTACGAAAAAATTATGCTTAACTTCCCTGCGAGCATTTATAGCACAGAAGCACGCAAAAGATTTAGAAACCTTAGAGGCGATAAAGTTAACTGATAATAAATCTATAAATAACAAGCTTTGTTTACAATAGATAACAGATGTATCTTAAAAACTTATTATTAACTAATTTCAAAAACTATTCACAGGCTGAAATCTCTTTAAGCCCTGACATAAATTGCTTTGTCGGTGCAAACGGTACAGGCAAAACCAACCTCTTAGATGCTATTTATTATCTCTGCTTTTGTAAAAGCTATTTTAACAGCATTGACTCGCAAAACATTAATTATAATAAAGATTTTTTTACTATTGAAGGGCTGTTTGTTAGAAACAGGGATAAAACAGACACTGTTCTGTGTATCCAAAAACGTAATGAACGCAAACTTTTTAAACTTAACAAAAAAGAATATGAAAGACTGTCTGACCATATCGGATTATTTCCCTTAGTTATTATTTCCCCTTCAGACAGTAATATGATATATAACGGCAGCGAAGACAGGCGTAAATATCTCGACGGTGTTATTTCTCAATTCGACAAAGAATATCTTCACTCGCTTATTAATTATAATAAAATACTTGAACATAGAAATGCTCTGCTTAAACAGCAAAATTTCAATAATACCAACCCTGAAGTTTTTGAAATCTGGGACGAACAACTTATTAAATACGGAGAGCTTATTCACAACAAACGTAAATTATTTTTCCAAAAATACGAACCTTTTTTCCAACGCTATTACAAATTCATTAATAAAAATAAAGAAGAACTTCGAATTGAGTACGAATCTCAGCTTAACCAAAATAATTTTAAACAATTGCTTAACTGTTCGCTTAACAAAGATATACAATACCAATATACAACAACAGGAATTCACAAAGACGATTTATTATTTAAGATTGGCAATTTCCCACTAAAAAAATTCGGCTCGCAGGGACAACAAAAATCTTTTCTTATTGCTATGAAACTCGCTCAATTTGATTTCACAAAAAGCATTATTGGATATAAACCTGTTTTATTATTTGACGATTTATTTGATAAACTTGACGATATGAGAATTGAAGAGCTTATTAAATTAGTCAGCGGAGAAAACTTCGGACAAATTATTATTACAGAAACACACAGCGAAAGAATTTTTAAAATATTTCGTGATACTGGTATTAAT
>JAGODS010000137.1 GCA_017998135.1 Bacteroidales bacterium | reverse complement strand
GGGCTGGCATATACCTTCTCACGATGAATGGTCAATTTTAGAAAGAGCTATTTGTAGTTCTTCTTCCTGTGAAACTGATTTTCCTTTTGATACTATATCTGTTGGATGGCGTGGCAATTATGAAGGTGGTAGTTTAAAATCTACAGACATTAATATCTGGGAAAAACCTAATATAGACGCTACTAATTTAAGTGGGTTTAATGCTATTCCCGGTGGATATAGGGATTTTAGTAGCGGCTTTATTGTTTTTGCAGGATATAGTGCTATTTGGTGGTCTTCTTCTCAAAAAGATGATACTACTGCTTGGGATAGGAATCTTTACCATAAATATTCTACCATTTATAGAGATTTTGTAATGAAAAATTATGGCTTTTCGGTTCGCTGTGTCAAAAATTAAACTTTAAAAAAACATTTAATCTGATTATTTCATACTTTAGTATGGGGCTTCAAATAGAAAGGGGTACAAACTTAATAGTCTTTTTATCTGTTAGGTGTTTATAACATTATAGCAGCGGCTGTGGTAAAAATTAATCAGGTAAAAACTAAAGTACAGGCTGAGTTTTAATGGTTAGCATTACAAAGAAGCTGTCTCAATTGACTTATCGTTGTGACAATCGTCTAAGCTGCTGCGACAGTTGTCTAAGTCGCTGCGACAGTTGTCTAAGTTGCTGCGACAATTGTCTAAGCCACTGCAATAGTTGTCTAAGCCTCTGCGATAATCGTTTTATCCGCTGAGTATATCTCTGCGGCTTCTGTTTTCATTGTCTCATTCGCTGCGGAAGTTGTAAAATCGGCTGCGACAATCGTCTCATTCGCTTCGACAAACATCTAATCCGCTTCGGCTATCGTTTCGTCTGCTGTAATCATCGCCTTATTTTCTTAGAAATTAAATACATCCGTTGCGACAGTTATCTCACCCGCTGCGACAGTCGTCTCATCCGCTGCGACTATTGTCTCCGTCCAAAAAATCATTTTTTAATAAAAAACATTTATAGTAATAGTGTTTATTTTAATTTTTTCTTAGAAGAATATAATAAAGAGTAGTGCAAAATTGAAAAAAATTAAAAATGTTAAAAAAAAAACAGAAATTTTACCAAGGTAATAGTAGAAAAATATAATTTTGGCGGTTTAAATTTTGAAATTATGGCAAGCAAACTTTTCAGGACAAAGTCTATACAGGACATAATGAAGCAGGCTGGTGACAGTGAGCATTCTTTCAAGCGAACCTTGAGCGCCAGTAACCTTACTACTCTTGGTATAGGGGCTATTATAGGCGCCGGTATTTTTGTGCTGACAGGACAGGCAGCGGCATTATATGCCGGACCTGCTATTGCAATTTCTTTTATTATTTCAGGTATTGCCTGTTTATTTGCAGGTTTGTGTTATGCAGAATTTGCTTCTATGATACCCATAGCTGGTAGCGCTTACACTTATTCTTATGCGACTATGGGGGAGTTTTTAGCTTGGATTATAGGCTGGGATTTGGTGCTTGAGTATATGCTTGGAGCAACAACTGTCTCTGTCGGCTGGTCGGGTTATGTTGTTAGTTTTCTGAAGGATTTTGGTATTTATATACCCGCAAGCCTTACAGCCCCTACAGGCGCTCATTTAATTAATATACCCGATTTGGGATGGAAGACTATTACTCCTCAATTGCTTGCGGATTTGAAAAATTCGGGTATGAATATTGAATCGCTTGACCATACTACAGGTATTATTAATCTGCCTGCTATGTTTATTATTGCTGTTCTTACTATGTTATTGGTTGTTGGTATTAAAGAATCAGCCAATTTTAATAATATAATGGTCGTAATAAAGGTAGCTGTCATATTAATATTTGTATGCTTTGGTATAGCTTTTATAAATGCGGATAACTGGATGCCTTTTATTCCTAAAAATACAGGAGAGTGGGGGCATTACGGTTGGAGCGGCATATTAAGGGGTGCAGGAGTAATATTCTTTGCGTATATAGGCTTTGATGCTGTGTCCACTGCTGCGCAGGAAGCTAAAAACCCTAAGAAGGATATGCCGGTTGGTATTCTTGGCTCGCTTTCTGTCTCTACTATTTTATATATACTTGTTGCATTGGTATTAACAGGCATTGTTAGTTTTACACATCTGAATGTAGCCGACCCTATGGCTGTCGGTGTTGATGCTATGGGCAAATCTATGTTTTGGTTACGACCAATTATAAAGATAGCTGCTATTGCCGGTTTAAGTTCTGTTATCTTAGTTATGCTGCTCGGACAACCTCGTATTTTCTTCTCTATGTCAAAGGACGGTTTGCTCCCTCCTATTTTTTCTAAAGTTCATCCGCGTTTCAAAACCCCTTATATTAGCACTATTTTAACCGGTTTTGTTGCAATGATACTTGGTGGTATTCTTCCAATTAGTATTCTTGGCGAGCTTGTTTCTATAGGTACTTTGCTTGCTTTTGTCTTAGTTTGTATCTCGGTTATTATTCTCAGAAAGACAAAACCTGACCTAAACAGACCTTTCAAAACCCCTTTAGTTCCTTTAATTCCTATACTGGGAGCTTTAATATGTTTAGTTCAAATGCTTGCCTTGCCTTTAGATACCTGGTTTAGACTTATTGCCTGGATGGCTATAGGTTTTATTATTTATTTTACTTATGGAATTAAAAAAAGTAAACATAAGCACGAGGTTTAAATTTTGAATTATTAATTACGAATTTTAAATACTAATCAATAAATTATCAATTTGAAAAATGCCAAGAAGATTTAAAAGGAATCCTAATACAGTTAAATTAAGTTTTGCAGGGTTGATAATCACCCTGGGTATAGTATATGGAGATATTGGTACATCTCCGCTTTATGTATTAAAAGCTATAATGGGGGGGACAGAACCCGGATTTATAGATAGTGCTTTTATTTTGGGCGCTTTATCCTGTGTGATATGGACTCTCACTCTTCAGACTACTGTTAAATATATTTTTATTACTCTTAAAGCTGATAATAAGGGAGAGGGTGGTATTTTAGCTTTGTTCGCCTTGTTGAGAAGAAAGAAAAAATGGCTTTATATCTTTGCTATTATTGGTGGTGCTACTTTGTTGGCTGACGGCGTTATTACACCTTCTATTACTGTTATGTCTGCAATTGAAGGTTTGCAGATTGTTAATCCAGATATACCTGTGTTGCCTATAGTTGTTCTTATTTTAACCGGTCTTTTCATAATTCAGCAATTTGGAACTAATATAGTAGGTAAGTTTTTTGGACCAATGATGGTTATTTGGTTTATTATGCTCGCTATTCTGGGAATATCTCAGATAGTTCAAGTTCCTTTAGTTCTAAAAGCCTTTAATCCCTATTATGCTTATTTACTTTTAACTCAATACCCGGGCGGTTTTCTTTTACTTGGGGCAGTTTTTCTTTGTACTACCGGTGCGGAGGCTTTATATTCTGACTTAGGTCATTGCGGGATAAATAATATTAGGATTAGTTGGATTTTTGTCAAAAGTTCCCTTGTGCTAAATTATTTGGGTCAAGGCGCCTGGATACTTAATAATAATTTTGCTGGTGCAATAAATCCTTTTTATGGTATTATGCCACATTGGTTTCTTATGACAGGTATTATTATTGCTACTTTTGCCGCTATTATTGCAAGTCAGGCTATGATTACCGGTTCTTATACCTTAATCAGCGAAGCTATACAACTTAATTTCTGGCCTAAAGTTAAAATAAATTATCCTACCAACATTAAAGGGCAAATGTATATTTCAAGTACTAACTGGATATTATGGGTCTCCTGCTTATTTGTAGTATTATTTTTTCAGAAATCATCTAATATTGAAGCAGCTTATGGATTGTCCATCACTATTACTATGATTATGACTACTTTTCTTGTTATGTTTTACTTGTTATACAGGAACGTTAATTTTTTTCTTATTTCTGTCTTTGTTTTGGTATATATGACTATACAAGGCGCTTTTCTTATTGCAAATTTGCATAAGTTTATGTCAGGCGGTTGGTTTACTATATTATTAGCAGGTCTTATTTTTGCTATTATGTATGTGTGGTATAATGGTAGAAAGATTAAAAACCGTTTTATAGATTTTGTCAATATCAAAGATTACGAGCAGATTATTGTTGATATGAAGAATGATAAGAGTATTCCTAAATATTCAACCAATTTAGTTTATATTACCCGCTCTAATCATCGCTTTGAAATAGAAGCTAAAATACTATATTCGCTCATTAATAAACAACCCAAACGTGCGGATCTTTATTGGTTTGTTCATATTGATATAGTTGACGAACCTCATACAATGGAGTACAGAGTTACTCATCTTATACCCGATACTCTCGTAAGAATTGACTTTATTATCGGGTTTAAAGTGGAACCGAGAATTAATCTCTATTTCAGGCAAGTTGTTGATGAACTTGTCAAAAATAATGAAACCGACATCACAAGTCGTTACGAGTCTTTAAGAAAACACGAAATTCAGGGCGATTTCAGGTTTATAGTTATAGACCGCATCCAGAACTATGACTTTGATTTCAAACCAAACGAGCAATTCATAATGGATTTATATGATCTTATAAAAAAACTTGCTATTACTGATGTTAAGTCTTTTGGCTTAGATACAAGTAATATATATATTGAGAAAGTACCATTAATGATTGACCAGGAGCAGCAAATGCACCTAATTAGAAAAGAATAAATTATAATTAGTACGAAGTAGCGAGTAGCGGGTAGCGAGTAGTGGGTAGCGAGTAGCGAGTAGTGGGTAGTGGGTAGCGGGTAGCGGGACTCAATACCAAATTCTTAATACTCAATACCCAATACCAAGTACCAAGTAGCGGGTAGCGAGAAATTAAATAATCAACATTAAAAATTAAAAATTCAACAATTAACATTTATGCAACTAATTAAAGTTAAAGACAAAAAAACAAAACGTGAGTTTCTTGATACTGCAAGAGAAATTTATAAGAAGGACCCTGTTTGGGTTTGTCCATTAGATAACCAGATTGAAGAAATATTCAATCCTTCTCAAAATGTTTTCTTTAAAAACGGAGAAGCAGCAAGATGGGTGTTAAAAGATAATAATAACCGACTTATCGGCAGGATAGCCGCTTTTATAAACCGTAATAAAGCCTACGGCTTTAAACAACCAACCGGGGGGATGGGTTTTTTTGAGTGTATTAATGATAAAGAAGCCGCTTTTATACTTTTTGAAACAGCTAAGTTGTGGCTGCAGGAAAGAGGGATGGAAGCAATGGATGGACCTGTTAACTTCGGCGAGAACGATAATTTCTGGGGCTTACTTGTAGAAGGGTTTACTCATCCCGGTTTAGGTATGCCTTACAATCCTCCCTATTATAAAGATTTATTTGAAGCTTATGGTTTTAAATTTTATTTTGAACAAATAAGTAATCATCTTGATTTAACAAAGCCTTTTCCTGAAAGATTCTGGAAAATAGCTGACTGGGTCAGGCAGAAGCCGGGTTTCACTTTTGAACATTTTAAATTTGAAAAGTCTGATAAATATATTAGCGATTTTCTTGATATATATACTAATGCCTGGGAATTTCACGAAAATTTTGTTCCTATAAATGTAGAAGATCTTAAACGTAAACTTGCTGATTCTAAAAGTTTTTTTGTTCCGGATTTTATTTGGTTTGCCTATTTTGAAAACGAACCAATTGCTTTTATCATTATTTTTCCTGATGTTAACCAAGCTATAAAACCCTTAAATGGGAAAATGAATTTATGGAATAAAATTAAATTTTACAGGCTTATAAAAAAGAAAATTATTACAAGGGCAAGAGTGGTAATTATGGGAGTTAAACCCAAATACCAGCGTTCGGGAATAGAATCAGGTATTTTCTGGCATCTAAATGAAGCAATGAAAAATCATCCCGAATATAACGAACTTGAGCTTTCCTGGGTTGGTGATTTTAATCCTAAGATGAGAGCTCTGCACGAAGCTACAGGAGCTACTTTTGCCAAAAAGCACATTACTTACAGGAAATTATTTAACGAAAATCTTGAATTTCATCGCTCTATTATTATTCCCGTTGATACTAAAGAGAAAATTGTTAAGAGAAATAATATAAAATAATTAATTTATATGCTTAAACAAAAAGTTGCACGTTGTTTTTATGTTTTATTATTATTGTTAATAATAACAAATTTTTTATTTGCAGATAAAATTGATGTAAAAACAGCCAGAACGGTCGCATATAATTTTTATTTAAGTAATGTTCAGCAAAAGTCTGATAATAAAGCCATTTTTATTTCAAAAGAGTTTGTTGTTAGTGGGGAAGATCAGCCTTTATTTTATATATTTAATTTTGCAGATGAAAAGGGCTTTGTTTTGGTGTCGGCTTATGATATTTGTCAGCCTATATTAGGTTATTCTTTTGTAGGTAATTATAAAAAAAATAATCCTGCTCCAGGCTTTGACTACCTTGTGAATTCTTATAAAGAGCAGATTATTAAGGCTGTCGCTTCTAATTTTAAAGCCGATAAATCTGTTGGGTTTTTATGGGATGCCTATAAAAAGGGAGTTTGTAAACAGAAAAAGAAGTCTAAATCCGTGGAACCGCTTATTAAATCTAAATGGGGACAGGGTTGTTATTATAATGATTCCTGTCCTGCTGTCAGTGGAGGACCCTGTTCTAAAGCGCAGGCAGGCTGTGTTGCTACAGCCCTTGCACAAATTATGAGGTTTTATAATTTTCCTGCAAGAGGTTCAGGGTCTCATTCATATAAACATTCTTCTTTTGGTATTTTGAATG
>JAGODS010000136.1 GCA_017998135.1 Bacteroidales bacterium | reverse complement strand
TTATTAATGTATTAATGTTTTTAATTATCTGCTAATTCCAAATAATTTATCCGCTTCTTTAGTTATCAGAGAGGGCTTTTGTTTGCTTGCTATTATATAGTTATTTCTTGCTTCTTTTTTATTGTTAAAAAAGATACGGAGTAAAATTGCATAAGTGTAACGGATTTTAGTATTTTCCGGATTTAATGAAAGTGCTGTCTCAATATATTGTTTGGCTTTTTGCATTTCTTCAGTATAAGAGATAAGAAAAAGCCCGTAGTTGTAATTTAAATTTGCATCATTAGGATTAGCTGCTAAAGCCCGTTCATACAAAAGTTTTGCACCAGGGATGTCTTTTGATTTAATTTTATTATCTATTCCTGCCAGTGAAACGTTAGTATTTTTTTGTCCTTTGCTATGTACAGAAAAAATTATTAATAAAAGACAGAACAAATATTTAAATAAATATTTTAACATAATAATTTATAGTATATAGAATTAAGAATGAAAGATTACTATAAAATCATATTTATTTAGTTGTTTTTTCAACTCCGAAATATTTATCATTTTTTTCATTTTTCATTGATTTATCAATATCGCTTGCCATCAGGTAATATTTCTCGGCATTTTTTTTATCATTAAAAGAATGTTTTAGTAATAATGCGTAGTTGAAAAGTGCTGCGGAGTATTTAGGTTTAAGTTTTATTGCTTTTTCATAATATATTTTTGCTGCTTCCTTATTATAATATCTCTCTATCATTAATAAACCCAGATTATTATAAGCTTCTGCATATTTAGGATTTAATTTTATTGCTTTTTCATAAGCTTCTTTTGCTCTTGCTGTATCTTTAAAACCATCATTTAACAAGATGCCATAAGCATTATATACTTCATAATCTTCAGGTTTTATTTCAATAGCTCTTTCAAGGTGTTGCTTTGATGTTTGTTTATCATTAAATACTTCATATACAATTATAGCATAGTTTATATTTGCTGAAAAATTATTTGGATTTAATTCCAATACCTTTTGCAGGTCAACTTTTGCTCCTTGATAATCTTTTGCTTTGGCTTTTTCCAAAGCATTTGATAATAATTTTTGTTCTGTCTGTGCGAAACTTAGAGAAGTTATAAATAACATCAATATTAGTAAATTAAAATGTTTCTTTAGTACATATTCAAATTTGCTCAAATGTTTCATAATTATAAGATTTTGAATTTACAAAATTATATATTTTTTTAATATTGTGCATTTTTTTAACGCCAGCTACAAATTAACTTTGTTAAATTGTCTTGTTAAAAATGAATAATCAGCATAATAACGTTTTTTACATATTAATCTTATGAGACTACTTTAAAAAGTCTAAAATTATTTAATATTTTTTTTAATCCTTTGATTATCAATAGCCCCTACCAATAGCACCTATCTTTAGATAGGGGAAGATAGTTTCCTCACATTATCAGGACTTTAGCCCAAATCATTTAGTTATTAGATACTTTTTAGAGTGCTTTCATTTTATATAATTTATTTTATTTTTGCAGTTTAAAATAATTATATGAGAAAAACAGTTGATTTTCTTGTTTTAGGTTCCGGTATCGCAGGATTAAGTTTTGCTTTAAAGGTTGCGAAGTATGGTAAGGTTTGCATACTAACTAAAGCTGCGGCTGAAGATGCTGCTACTAAATACGCTCAGGGAGGTATAGCCGGAATTATTTATAATAATATGGAGGCTTATGAGAAACATATTAAAGATACCTTAATAGCAGGCGACGGACTGTGTAATGAAGATGTAGTGCGTTTCACCATTCAGGAGTCAACCGAACGAATTAAAGATTTAATTGAATGGGGTGTTAATTTTGATAAAGATAAGTTCGGTAAATATGAACTTATGAAAGAAGGCGGACATTCCGATTATAGAATTTTGCATAAAAAAGACAGAACAGGCCTGGAAATAGAAACTGTTTTACTTGCTCAGGCAAAACGACATCCTAATATTGAAATTCTTGAAAACCATTATACCATTGATATTATTACCCAGCATCATCTTGGTAAAATTATAGATAAAAACACCCCAGATATTAGATGTTTTGGTGTTTACGCATTAAATACTATTTCTAATTCAATAGATACTTACCTGTCAAAAGTTACACTTGTAGCAACCGGCGGTGCAGGAATGGTTTACAGCACTACTACCAATCCTGTTGTTTCAACCGGCGATGGAATAGCTATGTGCTCCCGGGCAAATGCAGTTATTGAAAATATGGAATTTATTCAGTTTCATCCTACTTCTCTGTATAATCCTAATGAGCGTCCCTCTTTTCTTATTTCAGAAGCATTAAGAGGTTTTGGCGCTATACTTAAAACTATTGATGGTATTGAATTTATGCAGAAATATGACAAAAGGCTTTCGCTTGCTCCAAGGGATATTGTTGCCAGGGCTATTGATATGGAAATGAAAATCAGAGGAGATGAGTATGTTTATCTTGATTGCCGACATCTTGATAAGGATGATTTGATAGAGCATTTTCCTGGTATTTATATTAAGTGTCTAAGTAATGGTATTGATATCACTAAGGATATGCTCCCTGTTATTCCCGCTGCTCATTATATTTGTGGCGGTATTAAAGTTGACTCTATTGGTCGTAGTTCTATAATTAATCTTTATGCTTCCGGTGAATGTAGCAGTACGGGCTTGCACGGTGCAAACCGGCTTGCCTCCAATTCTTTGCTTGAAGCTTTAGTTTTTTCACACAGAGCTGCTGAGGATGCAATTGCTAAAATTAACAATATTGATTTTGTTAATGATATACCCGATTGGAATGCCGAAGGGATGGTGATGAATGAGGAGATGGTTCTTATTATTCAAACATCTCGAGAGTTGCAGGCTATTATGTCTAACTATGTCGGTATTGTCCGCTCCGACCTCCGTCTTAAAAGAGCCCTTGACAGGCTTAATATTTTATTCAGGGAAACCGAAGACCTTTATAATATTTCTATTTTAAGTCCCCAACTCTCTGAATTGCGTAACCTTATCAAAGTTGCTTACCTGATTATTAAAATGGCTGCAAAACGCAAAGAAAGTTGCGGTTTACATTTCTCTATTAACTATCCAAGGATAAAATAAAAAAATCTTTAGTCCTTACCCGTTACCCAGTACTCGCTACCCGCTACTTTGTTCTCTATTTCTTATAAATAGGCAATTTAACAATTTTTGCTTTAAGCAGTTTTTCCCGAATTTTAATATTAATGATTGAGTCAGGTTTTGAAAATTCAGTTTTAACATATCCCATACCAATACCTGTTTTCATCATTGGGGACATTGTGCCTGATGTAACCTCTCCTATAATATTACCCGCTTTATCACATATTTCATAGTGCTGGCGTGGAATACCTTTGTCAATCATAACAAAGCCAGAAAGTTTATTTTTAATTCCTTCTTTTTTTTGCTTTTCCATCAGTTCTCTATCAATAAAATTTTTCCCTTCCGCAAATTTCGTAATCCATCCTAACCCCGCTTCAATAGGAGAAGTATTGTCGTTTATATCGTTTCCATAGAGGCAAAAGCCCATTTCCAATCTTAAAGTATCCCTTGCACCTAAGCCAATTGGTTTAATTCCAAAAGCTTTACCTGCTTCAAAAACAGCATTCCATAATTTATCAGCGTCTTTATTGGCAATATAAATTTCACATCCACCCGCACCGGTATAGCCCGTTGTAGAAAAGATAACCTCATCTATACCTGCAAATTTTATTTTTTTGAAAGTATAATATTCCATATTTTCAATAGGTATATCTGTAAGACTTTGCATTGCTTTCAGCGCAAGTGGTCCCTGAATAGCAAGCTGAGCTATCTCGTCGGATGCATTATAAAGTTCTTTACCCACAACTAATCCAAACTCTTCAGCATTCTTGCAACACCAGTTCCAGTCTTTTTCAATATTTGCTGCATTGACAACAAGCAAATAAGTTTCGGCATTAATCCTGTAAACAAGCAAATCGTCCACTATTCCACCCTTACCGTTTGGAAAACATGAATACTGAATCTTGCCGTCAACTAAAACAGATACATCATTTGTTGTAATTCGTTGTAAATAATCTAAGGCTTTGGGTCCTTTAACCCAAAATTCTCCCATGTGGCTTACATCAAAAACGCCAAGTTTTTCGCGCACATTAATATGTTCATCATTGATGCCTGTTGTATAATAAATAGGCATTTTGTAACCGCAGAAAGGTTCCATTTTAGCTCCTAAAGCTTCATGGTACTTAGTAAATGCTGTATTTTTCATTTATAATTCATTTAAAATTTGTGCTGCAAAATTATAAAATTAATACAGATTAAGGAATTATTATAATTTTACACTTTTATTCGGCTTTTTAAAATGATTATTTTACCTATAATGTCAGCAAACATAAAAAAGAATTCTCATCAGAGCTTCTCTAAAAACTCCGTTTTCCCTCTCCTAATTTTAGGAGAGGGTAAGGGTGAGGTTAAATTTTTATTAGTTTTTAGAAGTCCCCGGCATCTTATCAAAATCAAGATAGTTTTTTTCTTTACTCTTTTTTTTATTTCAACTTGCTTTAATTCCTGTAAAAAGGAAAATATCTGCGATTGCTTTAAAAATACAGGAAAAATTAAAACCGAATTGCGGCAAATTAGTGAATTTGATAAGCTTGAAATATCCGATAATATTATTCTTACACTTATTAAAGATACTTTTAATAGTTTGAAAATTGAAGCAGGAGTAAATTTACTTAAATTAATCAAATCCGAAAATATAAATGGTAAACTCTATTTGAGTAATAACAATAAATGTAACTGGGTAAGATCCTATGAAAAAAAAATATATGCTACTCTGACTTTTAAAAAGCTGGGACAAATTATTTACAGGGGTAGTGGCGGAGTTAAAGCCGCAGACACTATTAAAGTTGATAATTTCACTTTTGAATGCTGGGACTGTTCAGGGAAGGTGGAATTAACTTTATTGTGTAATAATACTTTTATTAAACAACATATAGGTACGGCTGATTTTTTTATTATGGGCAGCACTTATTACAATTATATATGGTCGGCAGGATATGGAATAATAGATTGTCAGAATCTGCGCAGTAATAAAGCAACAGTTATAAATAAAGGCACCAATTCTACTTATGTTTATGCCGAAGATACTCTTGAAGCCGAAATATATTATAATGCCGATATTTATTACAAAGGAAATCCCTTTTTAGTTAAATCAAAAATCTATGGTAAAGGCAGTATTATTAAATTATAAAACTTGTTTTTTCCTTATAAATTAGCAAATTGGCATATTAGCACATTATACAGAATTCAGGTACCCCAGTTGTCGCGGTCCAGGGTTCTAAAATTGATAGCTTCCGAGAGGTGGTCGCTTCTGATATTTTCTGAATTATCTAAGTCCGCAATAGTTCTTGAAACTTTCAAAATTCTGTCGTAAGCTCTGGCAGAAAGTCCGAGTCTTTCCATAGCAGTTTTGAGTAAAGTCAGTCCTGCATCGTTGATAATACAATAGTTTTTGAGCATTTTAGTAGTCATTTGAGCATTGCAGTAAATCCCATTAACGCCGGAAAATCTTTTTTGCTGGATCAGTCTTGCTTTAATAACTCTATCGCGGACTATCTGACTTTTTTCGCCATCTTTTTGCGTACTTAATTCTTTAAAAGGGACAGGTGTAACTTCAATATGCAGGTCTATCCTGTCAAGCAAAGGACCTGAAATTTTGTTAAGATATTTTTTAACAACACCGGGGGCGCAAACGCAGTTTTTTTCAGGGTGATTGTAATATCCGCAGGGACAGGGATTCATTGAGGCGACAAGCATAAAGGTAGTGGGGTATTCAACACTAAATTTAGCTCGAGATATAGTAATAAGTCTGTCTTCTAAAGGTTGTCTTAATACTTCTAAAACAGTTCTTTTAAATTCAGGCAGTTCGTCAAGGAAAAGCACACCGTTATGAGCGAGAGATATTTCGCCTGGTTGAGCCATAGAGCCGCCTCCGCAAAGTGCAACATCAGATATAGTATGATGTGGAGAGCGAAAGGGACGAACGGTTATCAAAGATTTATTAGAAGGCATTTTACCTGCTACAGAATGTATTTTGGTAGTTTCTAAAGCTTCTTCAATAGTAAGAGGCGGTAATATAGTTGGTAGTCTTTTAGCAAGCATAGTTTTACCGGAGCCGGGAGGACCGATCATAATTAAATTATGCCCGCCGGCAGCAGAAATTTCTAAAGACCTCTTAATATTTTCCTGACCTTTAACATCTGCAAAATCATAATCAAAGTCATTAAGTTTGTGGTTAAATTCATTTTCAACATTTATAACAGTTCTTTGAAGTTCGGCTTTATTATCAAAGAAATCACATACTTCTTTTATATTTTTAACACCAAAAACATTTAAACTATTAACAACAGCAGCTTCTTTAGCATTTTCTTCAGGTAAGATAAAACCTTTAAATCCTGCTTTAGCAGCTTCAATGGCAATGGGAAGAGTACCTTTTATTTTTTTCAGGCTGCCATCAAGCGATAGTTCTCCCATCATAAGGTATTGGTCAATATGTTCTTTACTAATCTGCTCGGAAGCGGCAAGTATGCCTATAGCAATAGTTAAATCATAAGCCGAGCCTTCTTTGCGTATATTGGCAGGGGCAAGGTTGATTACTATTTTTCTGCCAGGTATTCTGTAACCATTATTTTTTAAAGCGGCATCAATACGTTGCTGGCTTTCTTTAACAGCATTGTCAGCCAAGCCAACAAGATAAAAGTTAACTCCTGTATCTATGTTGACTTCAGCAGTTATTGCA
>JAGODS010000135.1 GCA_017998135.1 Bacteroidales bacterium | reverse complement strand
CCTTTAGTTATTAGATAACCTTATTAATATAAAAAGTCGCCTTTCTTTCTTTTATTTAATATTAATTAAATATATAATTTCGCAGTGATATTATACTAAATTAATTAGTTATCGTTTTTTATCAGAATTATTCAGAATAAATAATTTTTATAATTTTGCAGCATTAAAAATATTAATTATAGAATTTTAAAATCAACAATTATGAAGAAAGAGTATAAATATCAATTAGGAGCCATTGAAAAGGGCTATAATAATCGTACCCTGTATATCAATTTAAGCGATAATACTATAAAAGAAAAGCCTGTTACGCAGCAGATGAAAGATAAATTTATCGGCGGTAAAGGTTTTGGTTTAAGGTTGTTGTGGGATGCTACTAAACCTGAAACTAAATGGAATGATCCTGAAAACGAAATAGTAATTTCTGGCGGTCCTGTTTGTGGTATCACTCAGTATTCAGGTACGGGAAAATCGCTGGTTGTCAGTATTTCGCCTCTTACAGATGTCGTTATTGATAGTAATGTAGGTGGTTTCTTTGGTCCTTATCTTAAATTTTCAGGTTTTGATGCATTGGAAATTCAGGGAAAAGCTGAAAAAGATGTTTTGGTATTTATTGATGGTGTTGAAGGGAAAATAAGTATTGAGGAGTTTCCTCTAAAGGATGTGGACAGTCACCTTATTGCCGAGCATCTTACTGAAAAATATGCTAAAGATGAAAAAGATAAGATGAATATAGCTGTTGTTTCAACAGGTTCGGCTGCCGGGCATACTTTGATAGGTCATCTTAATTTTAGCTTTTATGATATGAAAAAGGGGAAAGTCAGATTGAAACAGGCTGGCAGAGGAGGTATAGGTACTGTTTTAAGCAATAAAAAAGTAAAAGCTATAGTTGCCAAAGTTCCAGATGTTAAAGGTAATCTTAACAATGTCGCTAATCTTGAGGCTATTATGGAAAGAGGCAAGCGTTTTAATAAAGAAATGAGAGATCTGGACGATAAACAGTGCGAGATGAGAACTAAAGGTACTGCTCACCTTGTTGAAATTATGAATGATTATGATCTTTTGCCCACTCATAATTTTAAATTTGGATTTCATAAGGATATAGATAATATCCGCTCAAGTGTATGGAAAGATAAATTTTTTCAGGGAACACCTGACGGTTGCTGGATAGGCTGTAATATGTCTTGCTCTAAAGGTGTAGTTGATTATGTGTTAAGGACAGGTCCTTATAAAGGTGATAAAGTAATAGTTGATGGACCTGAATATGAAACAGTTGGCGGTGTAGCTTCAAATTGCGGTATTTTTAATGCCGATTATACTATTGAAGCAAACTTTTATTGTGATACTTACGGAATAGATACTATTTCTTTCGGAACTCTGACAGCCTTTGTGATGGAGTGTTTTGAGAATGGTATTCTTAATGAAGAACGCACAGGCGGACTAAATTTGAAATTTGGTAATGCTGATGCCGCTATGGAGCTCCTGCATCAGATGGGTAGAGGCGAAGGCTTCGGTCTTATTGCCGGACAGGGCGTCAGACGGATGAAAAAAATATTTGCTGAGAAATACGGAGCTGATCCAAAGTTCCTGCAGGATATAGGTATGGAAAACAAAGGGCTGGAATATTCGCAGTATATATCTAAAGAGTCGCTGGCGCAGCAGGGCGGTTATGCTATGACTAATAAAGGTCCTCAGCATGACGAAGCCTGGCTTATCTTTATGGATATGGTCAATAATCATATACCTACTTTTGAGAAAAAAGCTGAAGCTCTGTATTATTTTCCTATGTTTCGTACCTGGTTTGGATTGATGGGTCTTTGCAAGCTGCCATGGAATGATGTTGAACCGGAAAATAACCCACAGACTGATGAGCCCGCCAAAGTGCCTGAACACGTTGACAATTATGTTACAATATACAATGCAGTTACAGGTGGTAATATAGACAAACACGAACTTATCCGCCAGTCGGAAAGAGTTTATAATTTCCAGCGTATTTTTAATATACGTCGTGGTTATGGAACAAGGATTCACGATGCACAGCCCTACCGTGCTGCAGGTCCCGTTACTGTTGAAGAATATGAATCAAGAGCTGAACGTTATGACAAACAATTGAAAGAAAAACTTAATATTGACCCTACGGCTTTGTCTTCTGTCGAGAAAGTTCAAATTCTCAGAAAACACAGAGAAGGAGAATATGAAAAACTATTAGATGCTGTTTACAAACGCCGTGGTTGGACTAAAAACGGTGTCCCTACTATAGAACACCTTAAAAATATTGGAATGGACCTACCTGAATTGATAGAGGTTATTAAAGATAAACAGTAAGATATTATTTTTCTACAAATATTTAATCCCGTGGGATTTTTCGAATTAAATTTGTCGCAACTACTCAGCAGAGTTATTTGTTAGACTTTTAAATATTTAAACACTAAGAACACAAAGAACACGCTAAGGACACAAAATAACACACTTTTGAAATACAATACATTGTGTTCTTTGTGACAATTTCTTTGTGAACCTTGTGTTAAAAATGTTTCTTTTAAAATATTATTAATAAGGCAACAACCTGCTGAGTAATTACAATTTGTCATGTATGTAAGGATTTATATAAAAATTGAACGAAGATTTTTTTGTTCAAATTTTGATTTTTTTACAGCCCAGGGTTAGTGTTAGGTATAACTAAAAGGAATTGAAGTATATCATTTTTTGAATTTAAAGCTCGGGTAATGCTATTGCAAAGCTATTGCCAAGCGTTTTCAATGCGATTGCCGTACTATAGTAATGAGATAGTAATGAGATGGTAATGCGATGGTAATGCGATAGTAATGAGATAGCAGGTTTAAAATATTAGGTTTTTATTTTATTTTTTGATAAAACAGAGGGGTTATTTGCAGAAGTTTGTTTTTTACCTGAGCAGGGGTAATGCTTTTAAGACAAAGGCATTCGGTTGTTTTACGGCAATCGCTACATTCTTTATCAAGAACAAGGAAATGAGCATTTTTTCCAACAGGTTGCCATCTTCCCGGGTGCATTGGTCGTATGGGAGGGTAAAGTCCTATACATATTTTGCCGAGCATTGCAGCGATATGAAGGGGTCCTGTGCTTGCGGCTATTAATCCGTCAGCAGCAGCAATAAAATTAATAAGTTCCGATAAGGAGAATTTTCCTGTCAAATCAGTTATTTTTGAACTATCAAACAAATTAGAATTTCTAATCAGTTCGCCTTCTTTTTCAGTTCCTGTTATAAATATTTTGTATTTATCGGCAGGCAGCAAATCTACTAATTGCGAAAAATTATTAAGTCCCCATTCTCTTGCGCTACCTTTGGATTTGGGATGTAAAATCAGATTAAATTTTGTTTTATCAATTAAGCTTTTAAAAAGGTCATTTTCCCGGTTGTCCGTTTTAACAGAATAAAAATTACTTATTTCTTCTAAGGAGAATGCAGTGTTTATTTTGAAAATATTAAGTAGTTTAATATTAAGTTGAGCTTCGTGAAAGGCTGAGTTTTTTCTGCTTAAAAAGCTTAGTTTGTTGCAATAAAGCCAGTGATATAATCTGTTAGTTGTACCTATCCTATAAGGTATTTTAGCTTTAGATGCTGCTTTGGCGATAAAACTGACAGGGAAAATATGTATTATTGTGTCAGCATTTAGGGATTTAAGAGCTGCGCTTGCCCGGTCTATATTTTCTGAAATATTGTTAAATGATATAAATTCATCAATTTTATCATTAATCGCTATAACAGGCTCTGTATAATTGTTACCAAGAAAAATGATTTTACAATCCGGAAAATTTTGTTTTAGGATATAAACCACAGGTAAAGTAAGAATAACGTCTCCAATGCTATCGGTGCGGCTTATTATTATTCTTTTTGGGTTATATTTCATTAACAACTATGAAGTATTTTTTTATTTGCCAAAAACAATCAATATTTAAATTTTAACGATAATAACCTTATAAGAATATTCTTTATTATTACTTCCGATTTTTACGTTTGAAACTTTAATGTTGTATGTAACATCTAACGAACTATTAAGTACAATGCCCTGCGGCTCCCAGATAATAGAGTTTTCTCCGTATTTTGTATTGGTGTTGGAGATAATATTTAG
The DNA here is from genome assembly GCA_017998135.1 of Bacteroidales bacterium. Taxonomy (GTDB): domain Bacteria; phylum Bacteroidota; class Bacteroidia; order Bacteroidales; family JAGODS01; genus JAGODS01. The sequence continues at coordinate 2,728 of JAGODS010000135.1, read as the reverse complement.
AGCTACAGGATTATTATTACTGTCTGTCATAGTAATTTGAGTTGAAGCAAATGAGGCTCCAGGGATACTAAAAGACCATCGGGAAAAAACAAGTGGAGCAGGGACATAGTTTTGCGGGGGATAGCAAACAAAATCAGGCATATCTTTGGGATATGAGGAAGCAGAACCGCCGATTACCCAGAGACAGTCAGTAGAATTGGTAGCTCCGTGTCCCATAATTTTCATTTTAGGATAGAGTATCCATCTTCTGTGGCCACAATCAATGTTAGAGCTGCCGAAATCTTCTATATAGCCTGTAACAGCATTTGAACAATTTCTTCCGGAAAATATATTTGAACTGCCTGCTGCTGCTGCCCCATCTGAGGTATAACATAACCAGGAATTTGGAGGATAATGATTGATAGCAGAGTTAGCATTAAACATTAGTGCTGCTTGCTGGCATTTTTTATTTTTTGCTGTATCAAAAACAATATCGCCAGGTAAGCCGACAAGTTTTCTGAAATAATTAATTCGCTGTAAGGTTTTTGACTGTGCTTCAGCAGATATATTTCCTGCAATACAATTATTTTTATCTCCTGTCCAGCCTGCATCAGATACATTACTTGCAAGATATACTTCTTTATATTCTTTTATTATTTTTTCTTTTGCAGTTAAAGTTGTGTTATTGTTTTGGACTGAATTATCTTCATCCTTATCTTTTTTACAATTGAAACTTATAAAAATAAACAAAACAAAAAGAATTTGTGATAATTTCTTTGTATTCATAATGTTGTAGTTAATAGTAATAAATAGGGGACAAAGCTAAAAGCTTTCCAAAAGCTATTGGTTTTTAAGTATTAATATAGTTATGGTTCTAAATCAGTATAATTATTTTATTATTTAAAACCTCAATAATACCTTGGGTTATATCAAAATATTTAGTTTCTTTATTATTATCTTTTATTTTAATTTTGCCTTGTTTCAATGAGGATATAATGGGTGAGTGGTTGTTGAGGACTTCAAAAGAGCCGTTACTGCCGGGCAGTTGAACGAGCTCTACTTCTCCTTTATATAAGGTTCCTGTTGCCGATAATATTTCAAGTTGCATAATAAAAATTTAAAAAGTTGAAAATTAGTCCACAGTCCATAGTTCAATGTTCATAGTTCATTGCTTATTGTCCTTTTTTTCGTCTGTTTTAGATATCAGGATTGAGCGAGTATTTTTCTGCCTTTTTCAATAGCTTCTTCAATAGTTCCAACCATGTGGAAGGCGTTTTCGGGATATTCGTCAACTTCGCCATCCATAATCATTTTAAAACCTTTGATTGTGTCTTCAATATTAACAAAGACACCGGGAATATTAGTAAACTGTTCAGCAACGTGGAAAGGTTGGGATAGAAAACGCTGTACTCGCCTTGCTCTGCTGACGATAAGTTTATCTTCTTCGGACAGCTCGTCCATTCCGAGTATAGCAATAATATCCTGTAGCTCTTTATATCTCTGCAATATGTATTTAACCCTCTGAGCAGTGTTGTAGTGTTCTTCGCCTACAACTGAAGGAGTAAGAATTCTTGAAGTTGAATCCAATGGGTCAACAGCAGGATATATTCCTAATTCTGATATTTTTCTGCTCAACACAGTAGTAGCATCTAAGTGCGCAAAAGTAGTTGCAGGTGCAGGGTCTGTAAGGTCATCAGCCGGCACATAAACAGCCTGAACCGATGTGATAGAGCCTCGCTTGGTAGAGGTAATACGTTCCTGCATAATGCCCATCTCTGTTGCCAGGGTGGGCTGGTAGCCTACTGCCGAAGGCATCCTGCCTAACAGGGCTGATACTTCTGAGCCTGCCTGTGTGAACCTGAATATGTTGTCTATAAAAAATAATATATCTTTTCCGCCTGAGTTTTCATCCCCGTCGCGGAAGTATTCGGCTAAAGTAAGGCCTGATAAAGCGACTCTTGCCCTTGCTCCAGGTGGTTCGTTCATTTGTCCGAAAACTAATGAAATCTGTGATTTGGCTAATTCGTCCATATCTACTTTGCTTAAGTCCCAACCTCCTTTTTCCATACTTTCTAAGAAAGCATCGCCATATCTGATAACTTTAGACTCTATCATTTCTCTGAGCAGGTCATTACCTTCTCTTGTTCGTTCGCCTACTCCGCTGAAAACAGACATACCGCTGTATTTTTTTGCTATATTATTAATAAGCTCCATAATAATAACGGTTTTTCCAACACCTGCGCCACCGAATAAACCAATTTTTCCGCCTTTGGAGTAAGGTTCTATCAGGTCTATTACTTTAATTCCTGTAAAAAGAACTTCTTTCTGTGTGGATAGGTTTTCAAAAGAAGGAGGGTCGCGGTGTATAGGATAATTTTTGTCCTGGCTTACTTTGCCCAAGCCGTCAATACTTTCGCCTATAACATTAAAGAGTCTGCCTCTTATATGTTCGCCAATAGGCATAGATATTGGTTTCCCGTAAGAAAACACTTCCATTCCGCGTTTCAAACCGTCTGTTGAATCCATTGCTATGGTTCTTACTGTATTCTCTCCAATATGTTGCTGACACTCAAGAACGATTTTTTTCCCATCTTCTTTAACTATTTCAAGAGCATCGTAAATGTTAGGTAAATACTTTTCTTCATCAAAAGACACATCTATTACAGCTCCGATTATCTGTGATATCTTTCCTTTATACATCTTTTAGTTTTATATGAAAATTTATAATTAAATTTGCACGCAAATATAT
>JAGODS010000134.1 GCA_017998135.1 Bacteroidales bacterium | reverse complement strand
TCCGGATATATTGGCATCTGCATCTGCATATTGTCTAATTTTAAATCCAGCAAAATTAAGACAATTGTGCTTGCGAGAAACCTATTTGTAAAATATTGATTGTAAGTAACAGGTCAGGAGTTCTGAGGTTTTAGCCTATTCAGTTATTTTTATTCCAAAATGATTAATAAATTTATATTTTTGCAAATTTAAACCAATAATTATTATTAAATGAAAAATCTGTCTTTATTGCTTGTTTTATTGATTTCTTCAATTTTATTATGTTCTCAGAATATAGATATTAAAGACCTGCCAACCTCAGTAAAAACAAAATTTGACACTCAGTTTCCTGTTTCTAATCAAAAAGATGTTAAATGGGGCAAGGCGGTTAATAATTATGAAGCCGAATTTATTAATAATGGCGTTATGACTGCTGCCATATTTGATATACAGGGCAATCTGCTTGAAATAGCTTCTGAATTTTCTATTAACGACCTGCCTAAACCGGTATTTGATTATTTAGAAAAGAATTATAATTGGAAAAAAATAAAATATGCTGTAATGGTTGTTTCAGGAACCGGAAAAGTATCTTACAGAATTGGAATAGGAATTAAAGTATTAGTTTTGGTATTTGATTTCCAGGGCAATTTCCAGAGATTAGTTAAAATGTAAAGGTTGTTAGATCAATACTTCGGTAAGTATCTGATATAATGATGAATCCTTTTGGGCTAAAGCCTATACTATCAGAGGAATATATAAACCCATACATAAATCTTGGGACTATTGAAACATATATAAATAAAGAACTATACAAAATATACTGATCTAATAATGAATAATATTGTAACTACTCAGCAGTTGATTAATAAGAAATGATAAAGGTTTCAAAACATACATAATTTTTTTAACTTTAGTATAAAACTTGTTCCCTTATATATCAACCTTATTGGCTTATTTTGATGTATAAATGTTAATAAATAAGGTAGATTTTGTTTCTTTCATTCCTTATATTAAGGTTTATAAGGTTTTTACAATAAGTAAACTCTAAAATTTAACTGCTGAGTAGTTACTGATATTCTAATAATTAATTTATTCATATAATAATTATGATTAAAGACACAAGAGGCGAATCATAAGCATTAAGTATTTAAATAGCTGCTTCAATATTCCACACAAAAGCTCTCAAACCTTGTTCTTCTACATCCTTATTTAATTTAGAAAGTTTATCCAGCAAGTTATTTACTTTTTCGTCGGGGATAATAGTAAGGAAAACATTATTTAATGAAGGCCAGGTATGAGTACCCATATGTGGTTCGCCTGTTTCTGAACCTTGCCCATTGACCTCTGTCCATTGAGTATATCCTTTAATAGTAAGGTTGTTAAGAATATCGGCTACTTCTTCAGTTAATGCCTGATTATGAGAAATGAAAACTGCTTTCATCTTTTTATAATTTAATTATTTTAGTAATTTTAATTTTGCTTTGCGTGCTCTTTTAATTTTACCAACTCCAAAAATTGTGTAGATTGTAGGTATTAAGGCTAAAGTAACAAGTGTTGAGAAAGTTAATCCACCGAAAATAGCTATTGCCATAGGCTTCCAGGTTTCCGAGCCGCTGCCTTTTGAAACTATCATTGGGATCATAGCTAATATCATTGTCAGCGAGGTCATAATTACAGGTCTTAATCGTGAGCGACCGGCAGAAATCACAGCATTCTTAAGCGAATAACCTCTATCAATAAGTAAATTAGTGTAATCAACAAGAATAATACCATTTTTCACAACGATTCCTATAAGCATAACTGCTCCTATTAATGAAATGACATTAATTGTAGAATGAAAAACATATAAACCTAAAAAGACACCAGTAAAAGCAAAAGGGATAGAAAACATAATAATAAATGGCTCCGTTAATGATTCGAATTGAGATGCCATAACAATATATACAAGTATTAATGACAAAAGCAGAAGTAATATCAAACTTTCAAAAGATTCTTTCATATTTTCAGCGCTACCGCCATAATCAATTGTAACATCACTTGGCATATTCATCTTGGCAATATCATTATTAAGAGCTTTCTGAACTGTACCTATATCTGTACCTGAAAGAGCTGCAGATACTGTTACAACACGCACTTTATTTTCCCTTTCAATTTTTGGAGGTGAATAAAATTTCTTTAACTGTGTGATTTCACTTAACTTTATCATTTTACCCTGCGGTGTTGGAATACTGATATTCTGAATATCTTCTGTTGATTTCCTGAATTTTTCATCATAGCGTACGATTATATCATACTCTTTGCCTTCTTCTTTATACTTTGTTGCTGTTACTCCATTGATTCGATTTCTGATAGCTGTGCCTACCGTAGCTGTATTTAACCCGAAAGAAGTCATTTTTGAATCATCCAATACAAGTTGTAACTCTGTCTTTTCTTTATCGCGGCTTATCAAAATATCTTTTGTGCCTTTAATCTTTTTAAGAGACTCTGCAATTTTTTCTGATATGATATTGGTTTCATCAAAATTGTTGCCGTAAACTTTTACTTCAAGGTTATTTCCACCTCCCATTCCCATTGCACTGGAAGAACGTGAACTGCCCGGATCTATATAGAATTTTTCCACTTCTGGCAAAACCTCAACATCTTTTCTCATTTCATCAGCAATTTGAAAAATGTCTTTTTCGCGGTCTTTTCTTTGTTGCATTTTAAAGGTGTAGTTAATAATATAGTTACCCGTTTCAGTAAAAATAGCAGCCAGGCTACTACCGTCACCTACGCCGGCACTTGAAGAAACTATTTCAACTTCCGGATATTTTTTCTCAAATACTGAATCAAGATAATGTGCTGTTTTTACAGTTTCATCCAGCTTAATACCCTGTGCTAGTTTTACCTGTCCTGAAATCCTGTCATTATCTGATGCTGGCATAAATTCACTGCCTATCATCTTAACTAAAAACAATGATGATACAAATACTACTGTTGACATACCTATAACTGACCAGCGATGACCGACTGTCCATACAAGTATTTTTTCATACAAAGTATCCAGTTTCCCGAGGATATTTTGTGAAAACCAAAAAACTTTGCCTCCGAAACTTTTTTTATCAGGCTCTTTTGCATTCAATATCTTTGATGACAACATTGGCACAAGCGTCAGTGAAACAATGACAGAAGTGGCAACTGAAATAGTAACAACCCATCCCAATGGTCTGAAAAGAATGCCTGTTATGCCTCCTAACATGGTTAATGGAAGAAATACTGCTATTATAGTTAAAGTCGAGGCTATAACTGCTAAGCTCACTTCGCTTGTGCCGTATATAGCCGATTCTCGCGAAAATCCCCCATGCTCCAGCTTTTTTGTTATGTTTTCCAGAACTACAATCGAATCGTCCACTACAAGTCCTATTGCAATGGAAAGTGATGAAAGGGTTATAATATTTATTGTTCCACCTGTTAAATACATGTATATAAACCCTGCTATAAGTGAAATTGGTATTGACAGCGATATTATAAATGTTGCTCTTCCCCTCCCTAAAAATAATATTACAACTATGACAACAAATATCAATGCATAAATTAAAGTTTCGGAAAGATTATTTATTGAGGCTACTGTATTTAGTGATGTATCCATCAAAATTTCAACTTTAATATCTGGTGGTAATGTTTTTTTAATTTGCTTAAGCTTTTCCTTTATTTTATTTGCTACTGTTACTGTATTTGCGTCAGATTGTTTTTGTATCATGATACGAACGTTTTTACCACCATTAGCCCGTTCATATGATTTTATATCTTTTAAGCTATCTCGTACTGTTGCAATATCCCTCAAATAAACTGTTTTCCCGTTTTGGTTACTGACAATTATATTTTTTACAATATTACTGCTTTCAAATTCTCCCTGCATCCTGAGTGGCAGGTCTGATTTGCCCATTTCTAAACTGCCGGATGGTAAATTAATATTATTGGCAGCTAAAATTCCTGATATTTGCTCTACAGATAAATTGTATGCGTCTAATTTCCTTGGATCTACATCAACCATTACAGCTCTTGTCGGAGCTCCCATTTGTATTATATTCCCTACTCCATCAATTCGGTTGAGCGGTTGAATCAGTTTATCGTCTAGAATGTCTTTTATACCATTATAACTTTCATCAGAAGTAACACTAAAAACTATCACTGGGATCATACTGGTGCTGATCTTAAAAATGATTGGATCCTCTACTTCATCAGGCAGATTTTTCTTTGCCAAACCTACGGCATCCCTTACTTCATTTGTTGCCTCATCCAGGTTTGTTCCCCACTCATATTCCAGCATCACTACTGATGTATTATCTTTTGATGTGGAGGTCATCTTTTTCAAATTAGTAAGTGAGCCAAAACCGTCTTCCAGTTTTCTGCTAATGTTTTGTTCCACGTCAGCAGCGTTTGCTCCGTTATAATAAGTATATACTGAAATATATGGCGGATCTATTTTTGGATAAAAATCCACAGGTAATTGAAGATACGAATAAACTCCCAAAATTACCACTGCCAAAAATATCATGATTGTACTGATTGGCTTTTTTACCGATGTACTATATAAACTCATAATTCTTTATTTAAATTCATTAAAACTTCAACATTAAAAATTTAATCCTATTTAATAATTATAGGTTTTTGATTTTCAAGCTTATTCTGACCTACTGTTACTATTTCATCGCCTTCATTAAGTCCTTCTATAATCTCGATTTTATCATCAATCATACGTCCTGTTTTTACAGCTGTTTTTATTGCTTTATTATTTTTATTTATAAAAACATACATATCATTTGTCCCTGTTTGCTTTATCAGTGCAATAACAGGAATAAGTATAGCACTGCCTTTACCAAGATTCAACTGTATTTTTGAAAACATACCCGGACGTAATTTCAGGTTGTCATTTTGAATTTTTACTTCTACAGTAAAAGTTTTAGTTGTATTATCAATAGTAGGATAAATTCTGAATATTTCACCATTATAGGTTTTGCCGGGGTAAAGATCTGAAGTAATAACAGCTTTCATCCCTAAATTAATTAATGGGAAATAACTTGCAGAAATGTTTACCTGTGCTTTCAAAGAGCTTATCTGAATAATTGATATGACAGCAGGTTTCCCGATAGAGGGAATAGGAGAACCGGAATACATTTCGCCGTTCTCAAAATATTTTCCTGAGATGATTCCATTGAAAGGAGCTTTAAGCTGGGTGTTTTCTAAAAGAAAATCATAGCTGCTTTTTGCAATATCGTATCTTGATTTTAATTGATCATACTGCTGCTGGGCTATGCTTTTAGTTTTTATTAATGTGTCAAAACGTTTGTAATCAGTTTCAAGCGTCAACATATTTATTTTAGCTTGCTGAAGCTGAGTGCGGTCCATTTGAACTAAGATTTGACCCTGTTTAACATTATCACTTATTTCAACATTTATTTTTTCGATTCTACCGGGAGATGAAGGGGCAAGATGAATTTCTTCAAAAGGCATCAATGAAGATGTATAATCAACAGATTGATTTATAGTTTCTTTTTTAATTTTAAGAGTCTTAACAATTTCGGCTTTTGATGAAGGTTCGGTTTTTGTTGATTTTTCATCTTGTTTTTTTGATGTACATGCTATATTAATCAGCAAAATTGTTGCGAACAAAGCAATTGATATTTTTTTTAATTTATTCATATTATTATGTATTTTAAAGGTTACCGTTTATTTTTCTTAAAGATAGTTCTGCATCCAACAATTGAAATATAAGATTTGTATATGCAGCTTCAGCGTTAAGATAGTTACTGTTAGCGCTTGTCAGTTCAAGGCTTGAAACTATACCCTGCTGATATTTTAATGACATTTTATCATATACTTCTTTTGCTATTTCAACATTATTTTTTTGGTTTTCAAATTGCTCAAGAATATTTTTTAGATTATACCTAAGTTGTTTTTCCTGAATAGAAAGTTGCTGAATAGCCAAATCCTTTGAATTTTTAATTATAGCAAAATCTATTTTTGACTGATTGACCTTTGCTTTTCTAATGCCACTGGAAAAAATCGGAATGTTTACACTCAAGCCGATTACATTTTTAGGTGTCATATCAAAGGCAGTGGTTAATAATTTTTCAGTATAAGAATAATAGCCTGCAATATTTGGAAGATAACTGGTTTGAGCGAGAGTAATCTGTTTCTTCAGGATTCCTTCCTGTGCTGATATAAGTTTATAATCAATGTTTTTCTCAATGTTGAAAGCTTCCTGCTCAGAAATAAGATTATTTTTATTATTCATAAGTTCATCAATATTATTAGATAATTTAATTATTTTGTCAGCATCAACCCCTAAATATAAGCGCAATAGATTATATGCCATTTCAAGCTGACGTTCAGTAGCTTTATGTGTGTTTTCAATGGAATTAACCATAATATAAAGCTTATCTGCTTCTGTTTGTTCAATAATTCCTGCTTTAACAAGGTTTTTCGTTTTCTCATATATCAGCATTGTATTGTCAATATTCGAATTTATAATTTTTAAAGTCCTTTCAGTTACTAAAACCAGATAATATGCTTTAGCAACTTCAACTTTTATATCATTTTCATTTTTTTGATAATCCAGTATGGCTATATTACTTGCAAGTTTTGATAGCTGTATGCCAATATAATAACTTCCATTAAAAATTAACTGAGTTGCAGTTAGCTTTAAATTACTCGTTGGGTTAAATGGAATACCAACTGCCGGAGCCTGTTCACTTAATTTTAATTGAATTTCTGCACCAAGATAATTTGTATAATCAAGATTTGCATTAACCTGTGGCAACCCGGCTGCAATAGTTTCCCACTCTTTTTCCTTTGCTTTATCTATTCCGTATTTTGAATTGATTAGGGTTTTATTATTACGCAATGCATAACTTATAGC
>JAGODS010000132.1 GCA_017998135.1 Bacteroidales bacterium | reverse complement strand
ATTATAATACAATTATTTATATAAATCTTTATTCTAAGAAGTAATAAAATATATTGATATATATATCAATAAATAATATAAGTAATTTTACTTATAAGATGCTTTTCGGATTAACCTTATTGAATTTTGAAATTAATAAATAATAATGAGCTAAATCATTTTTAAGTAAATTCAATTAGCCAATTCTACTTTTTTAATTAAATAAACATTTCTTGAAAAATAAAAATAGCAGTTTAAAAAAATGATTTAATATAAAGATAAAAGGATAATATTATCCGCTCAAAAGCGTTAAATAAGTGAGCCAATTATTAGTTCAGGCAGATTGCAATTATAGAAGATAAATTTAAGCCTAACAGCTCTGTTTTGGCACAATATTTGATGCTATAAAAGGACATGGAAGAAGAATTTTATTAAGTCTGTTTTAAAACATTTAGGCAAATTTAGTAAGCGATATTTTCTATAAGGATAGAAAAATTGTAATGTATAAAAAATCCAACAAAATCAATTAACTATACCTAAACTATCCCAAGACTATGCCTAAACTATCCCAAGACTAACCGTAACAACACCATTAATACACTTATAATAAGAGGTATGAAAACCGTAAGAAATAGTTCAGCAATAGCTTTGCAAACTTCTACCAGCCTGCGAACAAGATATGCAAATAAAATTACTTTAAGCAGAAGCTAAGCAAAGTTAATAAGAAAGAAATTATTTATACCATAGTATTATGATAAAATCATTTTTTAAGTTGACATAATAGAAAAATGTTAACAACTCTGCAACTAATTTATTAGAATTGAATAAGTTGTTATAATAAACATAAATATTATTTTTTTTATTAATCTTGATATAAAAGCATAAATCCTTTATATTTTAACCTTATAGTGTTTTACCGAAATTTTATTGTTTAATAAGGTAGGTTTTGTTTATATCATTTTTTATACTAAAGTATAATCGATTTTCTTTCTTATTAATAGGTTTTAACATAACAATATAAGATTAAGAATTAATCATATTTCTGAATTTTATTTATTTTTGTAATTTTAATAAAATGCAATTTAAACCAATAAAGAAATTATTATTAATAGGTTGGGATGGTGCAGACTGGGATATTATTAACCCATTGATTGATAGCGGTCAGATGCCGGCACTTGAAAGGTTGATAAATAATGGTGTTATAGCAAAATTAGCTACTTTAGATCCCCCGGTTTCGCCTATGCTTTGGACTTCTATTGCTACCGGGAAGAAAGCAGATAAACATGGGATACTTGGCTTTACCGAGCCCGACCCTGATACAGGAAAAGTAAGACAGGTTAATTCAACTTCAAGAAAAGTTCTTGCTATCTGGAATATTCTAAACAGTAAAGGGAAAAAATCTAATATTATTGGCTGGTGGCCCTCGCAGCCTGTTGAGCCGCTTAATGGTGTTATGGTATCCAATTTTTTTCATATTGCTGAAGAGCCAATTGACAAAGAATGGAAAATAAATAAAGGGAATGTTTCGCCTTCCGAAATCGCAGACGTTTTGGCAGAATTGAGAGTTCATCCTGCTGAAATAACCGATGCTTTAATAGCTCCTTTTCTTGCTCATCCTGAACATATTGACAAAAAAGAGAATAAGCGTCTTAAAACCCTTGCCAAACTTATAGCAGAAATGAGTTCTATTCATTGTATAACTACTTATCTTTTAGAAAATACTGATTGGGATTTTACGGCAGTTTATTTTGATGCGATAGACCATTTTTGTCACGCTTTTATGAAATTTCATCCTCCGCAAATGAAGGGTATCCCTGATGCTCAATTTGAGTTATATAGGGATGTTATTATTTCAGCATATAAATATCAGGATATGCAGCTGCAAAAGCTGATTGAACTTGCAGGAGATGAAACCGCAATAATGCTAATATCAGATCACGGTTTTTATTCAGACCACAGGCGCCCTGTTAGTTTGCCAAAATATCCCGCTGCGCCGGTGCTGGAGCATAATCCTTATGGTATTTTTTGTCTGTCAGCACCGGGTATTAAAAAAGATGAGCGTATTTACGGCGCGTCTTTGCTTGATATAACACCAACTATCCTTACGCTCTTCGGCTTGCCTGTCGGCAGGGATATGGACGGCAAGGTTCTAATTAATGCATTTCAAAACAATATTACACCTGTTTTTATAGAAAGTTGGGAACAGCAAACCGGCGATTTTGGCACCCACAGCAACGATATCACTTATAATGCCTATGAGTCAATAGCCGCTTTCCGCCAGCTTGTTGAATTAGGTTATATAGAAGACCCCGGCGAAGAAACTAATAAAGCTATAGAGAAAAGTATTAATGAAGCACGCTACAATCTTTCGAGGGTTTATATCTCTTCATATAAATTGCAGGAAGCTGCCGAAATTCTTCAGGAATTATATAATTATAATAATAAAGATATCAGGTATAATCTGAACCTTGCTGATTGTTTTCTTAAGCTTGGCAGGCTTGAAGAAGCAGCAGGAGTTATTGAAAATATAAAATTGCTAAAACATAAATCCCTGCCTTCTACTGACTTGCTTGAGGGTATCCTGTTTATGTATCAGAATAAACCGCGCAAAGCTATTGCTGCATTGAAAAGAGCCGAGGCACAAAATCCTAAATTAGATAATTTATATACTGAAATTGGTAAAGCTTATTTGCAACTTGAACAATATAAAAATGCAGAAAAAGCTTTTAACAAAGCTATTGAATTAGATGATTGTAATGCTGTTTCGTATCATTGTCTTGCCCTTGTCAAATTGCGTCAGCAGCTATATGAAAGCGCTGCAGAGAATGCTTTAAATGCAATAGGACTTCTTTATCATTTTCCTGCCGCCCATTATCATCTTGGCGAGGCTTTATTTTATTTAAAACAATATGAAGAGGCTGCCAATGCTTTCATGACCTCGCTTAGTATGGCTGTTAATTACCATAAAGCAAAACAATGGCTATATAAAATATATAAACAGCATTATATAGATAATGAAAAGGCAGAATTATATTATAATCAAATCAAAGAAAATATGAAAGGCGAAATAATAATAGTATCAGGTTTACCCAGGTCAGGCACTTCAATGATGATGAAGATGCTGGAAAATAGCGGACTTACTTTACTAACGGATAATCAGCGTCTGCCTGATATAAATAATCCTGAGGGATATTTTGAATATAACCCAGTTAAGAATTTAGCTAAAGATAAAGATTTTCTTGAAAAAGCTAATGGAAAAGTATTAAAAGTTATTTCACGACTGCTTTTTCATCTACCCTCTGAATATAATTATAAAATCATCTTTATGCAGCGAGATTTAAAGGAAGTTCTTATTTCGCAACAGAAAATGTTAGGTAAAGACCCTTCGGTTTACCCAATAGCACTTGCTAAGGTATTTGAAAAGGAATTACAGCGTGTGGATACCTGGATTAAAAAAGAACCTAATGTCTCCATTTTATATGTTGATTATAAAGAAGTAATTAATAATCCTGCTCTAATAGCTCAAAATATTTCAGGGTTTTTGGAAAGAGAATTAGATCTGGATAAGATGATTAAGGCAGTTAATAATAAGCTATACAGGAATAGAATTTAGTTTTATAATAAGTTAAACATAATAAATTGACGAAATATATAATGAAAAACACAAATATACAAGTAATTGATAATATGAGTTTAAAAGAAATTTCTGACTTGACACAGGGTTTTTATTATATATTAAAGTATAACAGTGTAGGCAAGTTAATTTTTTCTAAAGATTCGGGAAACTTTGAGATACTTACAGATTTAAAAAAGCCGAAATTTTATAAAATTCCTGACAAAAATATTTATAAAGAAGACCTCCCTTCATATCTTGCATTTAAAAAGAAGATGATTAAATCTAAAAAAAATAATTTTTTTATTGAATATAGAATTATTACCAAAAATAAAACTTTTTTATGGTTGTCAGAAAAAATAAAAATTAGTAAAGATAATAAAACAGGTCAAAGAAAACTGTTGGGATTAATTCAGGATGTTACAGCTATTAAAACTAATGAACAGAAATTAAAAGAGCGCCTCCTGCAGTTTGAAGCTAATACTAATATATTTAAGTTAATGACCGAACAAATGTCCGATATGTTGTTTTATAAAGATAAAGAGTTCAGATATATCTATAGTAGTAAGCTACATTGTGAAAAAATATTAAAATGTACAGAAGAGGAATCTAATGGCAGGACCGATACCGAATTAGCCATTCTGGCGAGGAAAAAAGGGCATAAGCAGGATTTTGGAGAAATATGCAATAATAGCGACCTTATTGTCAGGCAATCTGAAAAGCCCTGCGTTTTTATTGAGAAAGGTTATATTGATGATCAATTTTTCTGCTTTGAAGTTTTAAAAACACCTGTATTTGAAAACGGTGTTTTTACAGGTATAGTTGGTGTTACAAGAGATATTACCGCCTTTATACAAACAAGGGAAAATTTTGAACAGATTAATCTGCTCTACAAAAAATTAATTGCCCAATTGCCCGATATATTAATTATTGCAATTAAAAATAAAATTGTATATATCAATAATGTTGTTGAAAATATGTTAGGGTATAAAGTAGATGAATTAATTAATAAATCTATACTTAATCTTATTGTCAAAAAGGATAAAGAATTATTAAGTAATATTTTAAAAAACCAAAAAAATAAAGACACAGAAATACAATTAAAATGTAAGAACAACTTGCTTAAAACTTTTATTGTCAAAAGTGACCATATAAATTACAAAAGTAAAAATGCTGTAATTCTTTTATTTACTGATATAACAGAGCATCTTAATACAGAGAAGATTATCTTAAATAAAATTATTGAATCCGAAGAAAAGGAGAGACAGAATTTGTCAGCTAATCTGCACGATAATCTCGGTCCTTTGCTTTCAACTATTAAAATATATACAGCTATTCTTCAAAAAATTAATAAGACTGAAGAAGAAAGAATAGAAATATTAAAAAATATTGAAAATCTTACAGAGCAATGTATCGGATTTACAAGGATTATCGCTAATAGTCTGCTTCCTGTTATTTATAGTGATTATGGATTGATTGTTACTTTAATAAACTATTGTTCTAAAATAAATAATAGCGGATTAGTTAATATTAAAATGAATAAAGTGAAAAATGTTGATGCCTTTATTCAATTAGATAAAATTCTTTCTATTACTATATATAGAATTATTGTTGAGTTAATAACCAATACTATCAAACACTCAGAAGCAAGTAATGTTTTTATTGATATGGCTATAAAAAACAAAATATTGACTCTGTTCTATATGGACGATGGTAAAGGGTTTGATTATAAAAAGGAAATTAAATCTAAACCTTTAAGCCTCGGTCTTAGAAATATTTTCAGTAAGTTGAAAAAATTTAACGGTACTTTTCAAATAAACAGTATTTATGGAAACACTACATTTAATATTTCCGTAAAATTATAATGTAATTCTAATATATATGATGAAAAATATTAATGTTGTAATTGTTGACGATCATGAGATTTTCAGAAAGGGCATTTGTGCTTTACTCTATGAATTTAATTTTATTAAGATTATTGGCTTGTTTGCTGATGCTTACGCTTTTATTGAATTTATTGAAAAAAATAAACCCGATATAGTCTTTATGGATATAAAGATGCCAGGGATGAATGGTATTGAGGCCACTAAGCTTTGCGTCCTTAAATATCCCGATATTAAAGTTGTAGCTCTAACTATGTATGATGATGCTATGTATATTGAAGATATGCTTGAAGCCGGCGCTAAAGCTTTTTTAAGTAAAAATACTAATTTCCATGAAATAGAGCAAACTTTAGATGAATTCTTAAAAGGAAATTCTTATTTTCCGGATAATATAATCAGTATAGTTGAGAATTATAATCCCAATATAAAGCCTAAATCAGGAGTTAAGTTTTCAAAACGTGAAAAGGAAATAATATTATTGTTATGTAAAGGTTTGAGTACAAAAGAAATCGCTGACAAATTGAATATAAGCCTTAGAACCGTTGAGGGACATAAGTTTAGACTTATGAAAAAAGCCGAAGCCAGGAATAGCAACCAGTTAATTTTGTTTGCTATTAAGAATAATTTAAATGTATAATGCTATAAAAAAATAAAATAAGGTAAATTTACTCAATTTTTCTATTTGTAAATTACATTAATTTGCATTTTTATTTTTTCATAGGAAATGTATTTTTTCAACAAAGATTCTATATATATTTTATTAATCATATATTTATTGATTGTTTTAATTTTAACGAAGTTTGGAACTTACAAGAGTATAGGTGCTTTGAAAACCTTTTTTATTAGTTTGTTCTTTACCCCTTTTATTGGGTTTTTTATAATTCTCCTTTCCGATAGCAAAGAAAATAAAGATAAAGATAGAAAAGTCAAAATATATAAATGTAAACATTGTTGTTTTGAATTTAGGTACTCATTTGACAAATGCCCGGTATGCGGAGCAGAGAGAAATGCTGAAAGTTAAATTATAAATACTAAATTTTAAATTTTATTTTTCGGATATATCATTAATTGCAGTTGGTTTCAGCCCTGATATAAATATTAAATGAGTAGAATTGTATAAATTGTACTGTAAAAATTTAATGCATCTTTTGTCTTTTAAGGAGGTAGGGTAGTAGTATGTCTTTAAAGCCTTTGTTTATATCTGCTTCTATATAATCTATCTGATATTGGGCGCAGCGTAATTTTAAACTATTACGGAAGTCATTTGCTTCTTTTATATACAGCTCTTTTACTTCGGCAGGTAACAATTTTATATGTTCGCCGCTTTCCATATCAATAAATTTGTATGGTCTGTTTTTGTAATCAAAGTTAATTTCCTTATTTTTTTCAATAGTATGGAAAAGAATGACCTCGTGCTTATTATGTTTAATATGTTGCAATGCCG
>JAGODS010000133.1 GCA_017998135.1 Bacteroidales bacterium | reverse complement strand
AGTTTCTGTTAAAAAGGCTTTGCCTTCAAGCACTGTTAAAAAAGGCAGCGTCAATAAGGCTATTATTGTTAGAACCAAAAAAGAGGTTAGACGCGCTGACGGCTCTTATATCAGGTTTGACGATAATGCTGTGGTTTTGCTCACTGCTACCGATGAAATTAAAGGTACGCGTATTTTCGGTCCGGTAGCTCGCGAATTAAGGGAAAAGAAATTTATGAAAATTATTTCTCTCGCTCCGGAAGTTTTATAAACAATATATTTAGGTTTAATATGAACGAAAAAATTAAAATAAAAAAGGGAGACCAGGTCAAAGTTATTGCCGGAAATTCTAAAGGTAAAGAAGGCAAGGTATTGGAAGTCATTCCCGATAAAAATAAAGCTATTGTTGAGGGGATTAACTTAGTGTCTAAGCATACTAAGCCTAACTCTAAGTATCCTAAAGGAGGCGTTATTAAAAAGGAATCTACTATACATATTTCTAATCTGATGCTTATAGATAGTGATGGTAATGCTACCAGAATTGGTATTAAAGAAGATAAAAATCAAAATAAAGTCAGATATTCTAAAAAAACAGGGGAGGTAATTAAATAATGTATTCACCGAGATTAAAAATAAAATTTTATCAGGAGATTGTTCCTGAACTGATCAAGCAATTCAGTTATAAATCAAATATGCAGGTTCCCAGATTGAAGAAAATTTGTGTCAATCAGGGCGTTGGAGACGCTATAGCTGATAAGAAACTTTTAGAAACTGCTTTGAACGAACTCGGTTTAATAACTGGGCAAAAAGCCGTCCCTACCAAAGCTAAGAAAGATATTTCTAACTTTAAGCTTAGAAAGGGCGTTGCTATTGGCGCCAGGGTTACTTTAAGAGGTAATCTTATGTATGAATTTCTTGACAGATTGATTTGCGTCGCTTTACCTCGTATCAGAGATTTCAGGGGAATTAGTGATAAAAGCTTTGACGGTAAAGGAAATTATAGTCTTGGAATTTCCGAGCAGATTATTTTTCCCGAAGTGGATATGGACAAGATTAGCAAAATTATGGGAATGAATATTACTTTTGTGATGCAATCAGGCTCTGATAACGAGTCTTTAGCATTGCTCAAACAATTTGGATTACCTTTTAAAACCAATCAATAATATGGCAAAAGAATCAATTAAGGCAAGAGAAAGAAAAAGAGAATTTTTAGTTGCTAAATATGCTGCTAAGAGAAAAGCGCTTAAAGAAGCCGGTGATTATATTGGCTTGCAAAAGTTACCCAAAAATGCTTCTCCCGTTCGTCTTCATAACAGATGTAAATTAACCGGAAGACCTAAGGGGTATATGAGATTATTCGGTATTTCTCGTATTAATTTCAGGGAAATGGCTTCTCACGGCTTGATACCCGGTGTTAAAAAAGCTAGTTGGTAACATTTATTCAATTATTTATAAATAGAAACTTATTATTAAGATGGTAACAGATACAATAGGAGATTTCCTCACAAGAATTAGAAATGGGATTAAAGCCAGACACAGATTAGTCGATATACCTGCATCTAAGCAAAAGTTAGAGATTGCCAAGATTTTGGTAGATAAGGGATATTTGCTTAAATATAAATTCGTTGAAGACGATAAGCAGGGTATTATTAAAGTTGCTTTGAAATATAACCCTGAAACTAAAGCTTCTGCTATAAAAAAATTGGTTAGAATTAGTAAACCTGGACTTAGAAAATATGCCGGTGCTGAAAAACTACCCAAAGTTTTGAATGGTTTAGGTATTGCTATTATTTCAACTTCTCAGGGAATTATGACCGATAAGGAAGCTCGATTGAAGAAAATTGGTGGAGAAGTTATTTGTTATGTTTATTAATTATTTAGGAGGAAGCAAAAATGTCTAGAATTGGAAAATTACCCATTAAATTGCCTAAGGGTGTTACTGTGGATCTGGCTGCTAATAATCTTGTTAAGGTGAAAGGACCTTTGGGTGAGCTGGCTCAGAAAATTGATCCCGATTTAAAACTTATTATTGATAATGATATCTTACGTATCGAAAGACCTTCGGAACAAAAACGACATAAAGCTATGCATGGTTTGTACAGATCTTTGGTTGCTAATATGGTAAAAGGCGTCTCTGAAGGTTTTAAAACTGTTCAGGAATTAGTCGGTGTCGGTTATAAAGTTAATGCTACGGGACAACAAATTGAATTTTCGCTTGGTCATTCCCATAGTATTATTCTTGTTGTGCCTGATATTATCAAAGTTCAGACTCTTACAGAAAGAGGTAAAAACCCAACCTTAATTATGACTTCTATTGATAAACAATTGTTGGGACAGGTTGCCGCTAAAGTTAGATCTCTTAAAAAACCTGAACCTTATAAAGGTAAGGGTATTAAGTTTATGGGAGAATTGCTTAGAAGAAAAGCCGGTAAAGCTGCTGCTTCTGCCGGTAAATAAAAATATATTAATTAACTAAAGATGATAACAATAAAGAATAAGAAAGATAACAGGCGTTACAAGATTAAATTAAGAATACGCAAGATTGTCAAAGGTACTTCTGAAAAACCGAGAATGTCAGTTTTTAGAAGTAATAAGCAGATTTATGCTCAGATGATAGACGATTTATCCGGTAATACATTGTTAGCCGCATCTTCTGCTGAAAAAGAAATTCTATCTCAGAAGCTTAATAAAACCGAAAAAGCTAAGCTCGTCGGTAAGTTAATCGCTTCTAAAGCTAAGGAAGCTGGAATTGAAAAAATTGTTTTCGATAGAAACGGTTATATGTACCACGGCAGAATTAAAGCGCTGGCTACTGCTGCCAGAGAAGGAGGATTAAAATTTTAATTATGGCAAATATAAATTTTGGAAAAAGAATTAAATCAAGCGAAATCGAATTTAAAGATAAGCTTGTTGCTGTTCAGCGTGTAACTAAGGTTACAAAAGGTGGTAGAACCTTTAGTTTCTCAGCTATTGTTGTTGTGGGTAATGAACAGGGGGTTGTCGGATTTGGACTCGGTAAAGCTAAAGAAGCTACCGCTGCTATTGCTAAAGGTATTGACGACGCTAAGAAAAATATTGTTAATGTTTCTATTATTAATGGTACTATTCCTCACGAACAGACTGGAAAATTTGGCGGAGCTTACGTTTTTATGAAACCTGCTGCTCCCGGTACGGGCGTTATTGCTGGCGGTGCTATGCGTGCTGTCTTCGAAAGCGTCGGTATTAAGGATGTACTCGCTAAGTCTAAAGGGTCCTCTAATCCTCATAATGTCGTTAAAGCTACTGTTGTCGCTTTGAGAGACCTTAAGGATCCTTATTCTGTTTCTAAACAAAGAGGTTTGTCTATGGATAAGGTGTTTAACGGATAATCTTAATTAAAATAATGAAAAAATATAAAATAACACAGATAAAAAGCAGAATTGGGCAGTCGGCTGTTCAAAAACGTACTCTTAACGCCCTCGGAATTAAAAAAATGAATCAAACTGTATTACATAATGCTACTCCTCAGATTATGGGGATGATTACCAAGGTTAAGCATCTTGTCTGCTACGAAGAAGTTAATGATTAATATTTAATATACAATACTCAATATCACTTAATATGAATTTGCACAATTTAAAACCAGCAGAAGGTTCTATAAAGAAATCCAAAAGAATTGGTAGAGGTCAGGGCTCTGGTAAAGGAGGCACTTCTACTAAAGGTCATAAAGGGGCTCAGTCCAGATCTGGTTATAAAAGTAAAATCGGTAATGAAGGTGGTCAAATGCCTTTATACCGTAGAGTTCCTAAATTTGGTTTTAAGAACATCAATCGCATCGAATATAAAGTTGTTAATATCAGTAAGCTCCAGGATTTATCTGAAAATGCTGGAATTTCTGTTTTTAATCCTGAATTATTTCAAAATAAAGGTCTTGTCTCTAAAAACCACTTGGTTAAAATTTTAGGGCAAGGTGAATTAAAAAACAAAATTGATGTTACAGCACATTCTTTTTCTAAAAATGCTATAAAAGCTATTGAATCCGCTGGAGGTGTAGTCACAAAAATTGAAAATAAATGAGAAAATTAATTCAAACCATAAAAAATATCTATAAGATAGAGGAGCTTAGAAATAGGATACTTTATACTCTTGGTATATTGTTAATCTACAGATTAGGCTCATTCATTGTACTCCCTGGTGTGGATCCAGGTAAACTTGCTGCCCTTCAGGCTCAAGGTAAGGAAGGTCTGCTCGGTTTATTAAATATGTTTTCAGGTGGTGCTTTCTCAAATGCTTCTATTTTTGCTCTGGGGATTATGCCTTATATTTCTGCTTCTATTGTCGTTCAGTTGCTCGGTATTGCTATCCCTTACTTCCAGAAACTTCAGAAAGAAGGAGAAAGCGGCAGAAAAAAAATGAACCAAATTACCAGATATTTGACAGTAATTATTTTGCTGCTTCAATCTCCTGCTTATATTGCTAATCTTAGATCGCAACTTCCTAATGATGCGTTTTATCCATTTATGCCTGATGTTGCCCCTTCTACATTTTTTACCTTCTCTTCTGTTTTAATTCTTACTGCCGGCTCTATGTTTATTATGTGGCTGGGCGAAAGAATTACTGATAAAGGATTGGGTAACGGTATTTCTTTAATTATTATGGTTGGTATTATTGCTCGTCTTCCTTTTGCTCTTGTCGCTGAATTTGATACAAGAACTGGCTCTGTTAGCGGAGGTCTTGTTATTTTCCTTATTGAAATAATTGTGCTTATTCTCGTTATTTTAATTACTATTTTACTGGTTCAGGGAACTAGGAGAATACCCGTTCAGTATGCAAAAAGAATTGTCGGTAATAAACAATATGGTGGCGTTAGACAGTTTATACCTCTCAAAGTTAATGCTGCCGGTGTTATGCCTATCATTTTTGCTCAGGCTATTATGTTTATTCCTCTTACTTTGGTTCAATTTTCAAATTATGAATCACTTTCTGGATTCGCCGCTGCTTTCTCTAACTTTAATGGATTTTGGTATAATTTTACCTTTGCCATTTTAATTATATTATTTACTTATTTTTATACTGCGATTACTATTAACCCTATGCAAATGGCTGACGATATGAAGAAAAACGGTGGTTTTATTCCGGGTATTAAACCAGGCAAAAAAACTGCCGAATTTATAGATAACGTTATGTCTCGAATTACTCTTCCTGGCTCTGTTTTCCTTGCTTTTATTGCTATTTTGCCAGCTATTGTTAATTTGATGGGTGTTAATAGTCAATTCGCTCAATTTTATGGCGGTACTTCGCTACTTATACTTGTCGGTGTTGTGCTCGATACGCTTCAGCAAATCGAAAGCCACCTCCTGATGAGACATTATGACGGACTTGTTAAGTCTGGAAGAATTAAAGGGCGCTCTCCCGCTATGACAGGATAATTTTTGTTTGAAATTAATGATTCACTATAAATCAAAAGAGGAAATCGAATTAATTAGAAATAGTTCTTTGCTTGTTAGTAAAACCTTAGCCGAAGTCGCTAAGTATATCAAAGAAGGAGTTACTACTCTGTCTCTTGATATTATCGCCGAACAGTTTATTCGTGATAATTACGCTGTCCCCGGTTTTAAAGGGTATAATGGATTTCCAAACACTCTCTGCATTTCTATTAACGAAGAGGTTGTGCACGGAATCCCTAAAAATGACAAGTTTATTAAAGACGGTGACTTGGTATCTGTGGACTGCGGCGTCATTCTTAACGATTATTACGGCGACTCTGCTTATACCTTTTTGGTAGGAAACGTTTCCGATGATAATAGATTATTTTCTAACCGCACTAAAGAGTCCCTATATAAAGGTATTGAAATGGCTATTTCTGGTAATAGACTCGGAGACATAAGCTTTGCTATTCAAAATTATGTCGAAAAGTTTGGCTATTCTGTTGTTAGAGAACTCGTCGGACACGGTTTAGGTAAGCAACTTCACGAAAAACCTGAAGTCCCTAACTATGGTAAACGTGGCTCCGGATTAGTTTTACAACCGGGACTGGTTATTTGTATTGAACCTATGATTAACAAAGGTTCAAAAAAAGTCGCCTGGAAAAAAGATAATTGGACTGTTTTTACTGCTGACCATTATCCTTCGGCTCATTTCGAACATACAATCGCAATTACTAACAACAAACCTGATATTCTTACTTCTTTTGATTTTATTGAAATTTTATAAACTTTTTATTAATACAATTATAATATAATGGCTAAGCAAAATCCAATTGAACAGGATGGAACAGTTGAAGAGGCTCTTGGGAATGCTATGTTCAGGGTTCGGCTTGAAAACGGTCATCTTATACTTGCTCATATTGCCGGTAAAATGAGATTGCATTATATTAGAATATTACCAGGCGACAAAGTAAGGGTCGAAATGTCCCCTTACGACCTTTCTAAAGGCAGAATTATTTTTAGACATAAATCTTAAATTTTTGATAATTTTTTTAATATATTACAAATGAAAGTCAGAACTAGTGTTAAAAAAAGAAGCCCTTCCTGTAAAATTGTTCGCAGGAAAGGTAGAATTTATTCTATTAACAAAAAAAATCCTAAGTTTAAACAAAGACAAGGATAATATTATTATTTTAATTTAAAAATATGGCAAGAATAGCTGGTATTGATTTACCAAAAAATAAAAGAGGTGAAATAGGATTAACCTATATTTATGGCATAGCCAAAAGCAATGCAAGAAAAATTTTAATGGATGCTAAAGTCGATTTTAATAAAAAAGTTCAGGATTGGTCTGATGACGAACTTACTAAAATCAGAAATATTATCACTGAAAAATTTAAAGTCGAAGGTGCTTTACGCTCCGAAATCCAGTTAAATATTAAAAGGTTAATGGATATTGGTTGTTATAGAGGTATTAGACATAGAAACGGCTTACCCGTTAGAGGACAAAGTACCAAAAATAACGCCAGAACTCG
>JAGODS010000131.1 GCA_017998135.1 Bacteroidales bacterium | reverse complement strand
ATTTAACAATATTAAACATTCTAATAAAATAAATCTTACAAAAAAACAATTAGAAATTATTGGTTATATTTGTATAGGTAAAACTACTGCTGAAATATCAGAAATTATGAAAATTAGCCCAAGAACTGTTGAAGGTCATAAATATAATATTTATAAGTTAACTAATACCCATAATGTAGTTACACTGATTATATATGCAAAAGAAAATAATATTTTTTATTAAAATAAGTAATTACTCTATATCATTTAATTCCAACTATAAATTTTTATTGAGAATACAATAATTTTACTTAAATTTTTTCAAACAGGTAATTTTACTTGAATATTGTAATGTTTTTCATTATAATTTTGCAGTATAATTAAAAAAATTTCAATTATGCCCATTAATATAACATTTTATCATTTACTGATGATGAACAAGGGCTTACTTATAATTTTATTTTTATTATATTTAGCCTTAGCTCTTTTCATATCATATTTAGCTATTAACAAAGCAATAGGTTGGAAAAATGCCTTTTGGTTTAGTATATTTTTCACACCATTCGTAGCTTTATTTTTTGTCCTTATTTCACAGAATAAAATAAAATATATAGGGATAGAAAAAGTTAAAGTATATAAATGTCATAATTGCGGTTATGAATACCTGCAACCCTTTGACAAATGCCAAATATGTAATACTATTAATTTACATAATCATAATCATAATCATAATCATAAACATAGAAATAATATATTAAAAAATAAAATTCAAGCAATTTAACAACTTGTAATATTGATATTTTCTAATAAAATTTATAATTACATCAATAATTTCATATTAATACAAAGTAAAAAAATAAACTAACCAATAACTTTATTATTATTATTACATAAATCACTATAAACAAAAGGTAAACCTGCGAAGTTTTAACTAATCTAAGCATTCTATTAAATTCACTTTAAATAAATTGCATTGAGAAAAACTTCGCAGATTTTATTATAAACATTTTGTCAGAAAAACAAACTATTTCGGTCAAGTATAGCCATCAATGGCATTCCTTGAATTAATCAAGTCATTATATTTTAAAAAAAAATAAATAAATATTACAGATATAAAAAAAAGTAATAATTTTGGAGACTTTTTTTAACTAAATATATTATATTATGAACATTTATCTAAAATTTCTTTTTACTATTGTTTTGCTTTACAGTATAAACAGCCATTCGCAGGAAGCTTTTAAGCCTTATCAGGATGGTAAAATTTATTTTAAACTCAAAGACGATGCCAGGCTAACTATACCTGTCAATTCTGATAAAACGGTGAATTACCAGAATATCGCCTTTATCGCAGGTTTGGACAGAAGCTTCCAAATCAAAGCTATGTCAAGACCTTTTGATATAAACAATGATCCTAAGCTATTATGTACTTATCTGTTAGAATTTAATAATTTCAAAGCAGTTGATGTTCTTATTAACAAATTAAAAGCAATGGATTTTATTGAATATGCTGAAAAAGCGCCTCGACATCGCCTGCTTTACACTCCCAATGACCCTTATTTTAATTCTACTCAGGGTGATTATAATATTAACTGGTATTTAGATAAATTAAGGGCAGAAGAAGTTTGGGATATTACCAAAGGCTCCGCTTCAGTTAAAATTGCTATTGTTGATAATGCTATATGGACAAGCCACGAAGACCTGCAAGGTAAAATAGTAGCGCAATATGATGCAGCCGATAAAGATAATGACGCTAACCCGCCTTATTCCACAAACAATACAGTAAGACAGGACTGGACCCACGGAACTCACGTTGCAGGTCTTGCTGGAGCGGTTTCTGATAATAATAAAGGAATTGCATCAATAGGTTTTAACTGCTCGCTAATAGCTGTTAAAGCTGCTCCTAATGCCACAGGCTATCTTGATTATGTTTATGATGCTATCAATTGGGCTGCCAATAACGGAGCTGATATAATAAATATGTCAGTAGGCGACCCCGGGGCAAACACATCAACAGGTCAAAACATAATAAATGCTGCTGCTGCAAAAGGAATTATTCTTGTTGCTGCTGCCGGCAATGATGGTTTATCTCAGGTCTGGTATCCAGCTGGTTACAGCAATGTTATGTCAGTAGGCTCTACTGATGATGATGATAAATTATCTTCTTTTTCTCAATATGGTAGCTGGGTTAATTTCGCTGCTCCTGGCGGTATCACCAAAAGTCCCACACAATCATTCGAATGGTCTTTAATCAGCACTACTTATTCAAGTAACCTGATTGATAATTTCTGTGAAGGATATTACAATGCTATGAAAGGGACTTCTATGGCGGCTCCAATAGTATCAGGCTTTTGCGGACTAATCAAATCCTTAGACAAAAACATAACACAGGCACAAATAAAACAATGTATTCAACAAACAGCAGACCCTTTAAAAGGAGGAAAAGCTATAGGCGGCGGCAGACTTAATGCACTCAAAACCCTTAATTGCTTAGGCTTTTATCACAGCCCTATAATAAACTGGTCTGTTAATACTCCTTTAGTCGTTGAAGGTAATTCAGTTCAATTTACAGATTTATCAACACATATTCCTACAGCCTGGGAATGGACTTTTGAAGGCGGAACTCCCGCTAATTCAACAGCTCAGAATCCTTTAATAAAATATAACACTGCCGGTAAATACAAAGTAACGCTTAAGGCTACAAACCAGGGCGGCAGCGCTACAGTTACAAAAGAACAATATATAACAGTTATTCAGCCTGCTACAAGCTGCGATACCTTAGCATATCCTTACACGGGAAACCTTATGTGCAGCGAATTAGGGACTAATAAGGGATATGTTGCAGGAAATAATACATATAATGACAAATCCAAAGCTAATTATATAGACAATTACGGAGGAATGACAAAAATAACAGGGGCTCTTGTTATATTCGGCGCTGCAAGCGGCACTGGCAACTTTGATTTTGCGGTCTGGGATAATTCAGGTACTGGCGGTAACCCCGGCGCTATTATAGGAAAAAAGACAGTTGCTATCAGTTCAATACAAACGCAAAAATATACATATATTGAATTTGATACTCCTATAGCTATCAAAGGACCTTTTTATATGGGGATGACTAATATGCCAACCTACCCTACAGGAAAAATAGCTTTTATGCACAGCAAAATAGGTGTTGCACACCCGGGTTTAAACATAGGCTGGGAACAATACAGTGATAATATCTGGAAAACCTATCTAAATTTTTACGGCGATATGACAAACTGGATATTCCCTGTTGTATGCCCCGATGTTATTTCTAAAGCCCCTGTAGCAGATTTTATAGCCGATAAAACATCTATTAACATTAATGATTTTGTTAAATTTACTGACAAATCAAAAAATGAACCTACAAGTTATTATTGGGAATTTCCTGGTGGAGAGCCAACCTCTTCTACATCTAAAAATCCCACAATTCAATATAACACATCAGGGAAATATAATGTATCACTAACCGTAAGTAATGCTAACGGCTCTGATACCGAAATCAAAACTGATTATATTACTGTATTAAGCAATGAACCTATTGCTGATTTCAAAGCCGATAAAACAGAAATAACAGCCAGCGAAACAGTTGTGTTTTCAGATTTATCATTAAGCAATCCAGATAGTTGGGAATGGTCCTTTGATGGCGGAAATCCTTCAAATTCAACAGAACAAAATCCTACAGTTCAATACAATACACCTGGCAAATACAATGTTACACTAAAAGTTACAAACAGTTATGGAGAAAATTCAAAAACTAAAGAAGCTTATATAACTGTCAACGAACATCCCGTTGTCTGCGACACCCTTCATAAAGCAGGTTTTAACAATAATAAACCGCCATTATGTTGTATATGTGGAGCAAAAAATGGATGTGTAGGCGGCAATAACAAAACAGGCGATATATCTAAAGCCGACTTTTTCTTTAATATTAACCCAGTTAAAATAGCAGGAGTTGAAATATATTTTGGCTATGCTACCAATGCTTCAGGTACAAATCCAAATGTTAAAGTTACCTTATGGAATAATTACGGAACTGATGGAGCTCCGGGGGATATTATAGATTATGCTACCGTACCTTTAACTACCATAATGAATGATATAACTAATAAAGTACCTACTTTTGTTAGTTTCCCAAACAAACCTCTTATAACCGAACCCTTCTATGCCGGTGTTCAATT
Source organism: Bacteroidales bacterium (assembly GCA_017998135.1). Taxonomy (GTDB): domain Bacteria; phylum Bacteroidota; class Bacteroidia; order Bacteroidales; family JAGODS01; genus JAGODS01. Next base: position 2,754 of record JAGODS010000131.1, on the reverse strand, counting down.
ACCAGATAAAAAAGGTGATACTATAGTAATGATGTCCACCGATTACCGCGACCCTTATGCAGTACCTAACGGTGTAGGTACAGCCTGGGAACAATGGGATGATAAAAAATGGGTTGCAATTAACGACCATCAAACCAACTGGAGTTATATGGATGGCAGCACTCAGAAATGGATGCAGATTTCTTTTGCAATATTCCCTGTTGCCTGCCCATTCGAAGACTTTATCAAAGTCAATTCAACCCCCTCCCGGATAAACATCTTCCCTAATCCTGCCAAAGATATGCTTAATATTGATTTTGGTAAGACTAAGATAAAAAATTGCGAAATAGGAATTTATGACCTGACGGGCAGACTAAAAAAATCTCAAAAGATTTTAAATCCTGCTTCATTCGCAAGTATCAAGCTTGAAGGTTTATCCGAAGGTATTTACTTATTAAAAATTGTATCAAAAGATGGATTCAATAAAGTCAGCAGATTTTCGTTAATGAAATAATAATAATTAAATCATTGCAAACTAAAATTATATTATAACACAAAAACCTGCAGTGTTTCTAATAACTCTCGCAGGTTTTTGCTTTATAAAAGTTCAATAAAATTAAAAAAATGAAATTATTTCACAAAGATATGAAAATGGCAGATGTTATAAACAGTAATTATTTACTGCTGCCTGTTATCAATCGTTTCGGTATAAAACCCGGTTTTGGCGATAAAACTGTCAAAACTGTCTGTGATAAAACAAAAATAAATACCGATTTTTTTCTTGCAATATTAAACACATTCAGTAATGAAAATTTCTTTCCTGAAAAGAAACTTCAGACTTTCAGCGTTTTAATGATAGTTGAATATTTAAAAAAGACACATAATTACTATAAGTTTGTTCAGCTTCCATTGATAGAAAATCATTTATTTTTATTTTTAGAAAGTTATAAAGCTAATAAAAGCACTATCAACCAGGTAAAGAAATTCTTTAATGAATATAAAAATGAATTATCAGAACATCTTGCTCGTGAAGAAAATATTACTTTCCCTTATGTAGAAAAGGTTTATGAGTGTTATTATAATAAAAAAGGCTTAGATTGTAAAAGCATTAAAAGTCTTTTAAAAAAGTACTCAATGCAGAAATTTGAGGCTGAACATAGCAATATTGATGAAAAACTGGAAGACCTCAAAAATATACTTATTAAATATATTGAGCCTGACTTTGATGAAAGCCTTTGTAATATTGTTATTTTTGAACTTTTCAGATTAGAAAAAGACCTGATTGACCATACAAGAATTGAAAACAACATAATGAAGCCCCTTGTAATATATATGGAAAATGAACTTAAACTAAAATATAATATTTAAAAACCTAAATCATCAATACAGTGCTGGAACAAAAAAACATATTGATAATATGCAGGGATAATTTGATAATTGCTGGTTTAATTAGCATACTAAAAGAATACTTTGCAGCTGATAATATCAATGTCTCAGATAATTTATCAAATAACGAAAATATTATTAAAGCCGATTTCATTTTTATAAATCCTGTTATACTCTCCTTTTATTTTGACATTATTAGTAAATTTAGTGAAAAAATTATTTTAATTTCAGGTGAGGCTCCTCCTGCTTCAACTGCCTTAACCTCCAATTCTCAGTTTCCAATTATATATAGTAGTTTGCCACTTAGTGATATAGTGGAGCAGCTTGAAAAAACCTTTACATCAAAAAGTTCAAAACCTAAACAAAACAAACAGGAAGAACTGTCTAAGAGAGAAATTGAAGTCCTGCAACTTGTCGCCAAAGGCTCTCTTAATAAACAAATAGCAGACGAGTTAAATATTAGCTTGCATACTGTCATATCCCACAGGAAAAATATTACCCGTAAATTAGGAATTAAAACCGTTTCAGGTCTAACAGTCTATGCTATTATCAATGGACTGATTTCAGCAGATAATATAGATTGAGCGATTCTGAAGGTTAATTTGTAAATGTACCAATGTAATAATTGTTGATTTGATTTTTGTAACGACTCAGCAGTTAATTTTTTATGTTTTTGTATTATTAAACCCTTATAAACCTTAGTATAATTGAAACAAAATTTGCCTTAATTACTAACAATAATATTTCAGAATAAACCGATAAGGTTGCAAATAAAAGAGATAAGTAACTACTCAGCAGATGATTAATAAGAAATAATAAAGGTTCCCAAACATACATAATTTTATTTATATTTTTAACCTTAGTATAAAACTTATTCCTTTATATATCAACCTTATTAATTTATTTTGATGTATAAATGTTTATAAAAAAGGTAATAAGGTAGATTTTGTTTCTTTCATTGCTTATACTAAGGTTTATAAGGCTTTTACATTATATAAACTCTAAAATTTCACTGCTGAGTAGTTACTATCAATTAAAAAAATTAGTTACTGATACTTAATTTAGTTTTTTCTGCCTTTTTGTCATTTGTTCATACTGTCATAAAAAGAGATTTATGACAATATTTCTATTTTATTAACAATTATAAAAATGGTATAAATATTGATTATCATAAAACAATAAATTTAAACTTAACAATAATGGGAAAAATAATAGGAATAGACTTAGGCACCACCAACTCCTGCGTAGCAGTGATGGAAGGCAGCGAACCTGTTGTAATTGCAAATAACGAAGGAAGAAGAACAACACCTTCGGTAGTTGGCTTTATAGATGCAAATGAAAGAAAAGTAGGCGACCCTGCTAAAAGGCAGGCTATTACTAATCCTACAA
>JAGODS010000130.1 GCA_017998135.1 Bacteroidales bacterium | reverse complement strand
ACTTATAGCACTGTCTAAAGTTAAAATCAATGTTTCTTGTGCTGAAATTGAAACAGAACCCAATGTAAATAATATTATAAATATTTTTTTTATTATTTTTTTCATATTCCTTATTATGTTTATTAAATTGTTGTTAGTCAACTATTGATATGGTCAACTATTTATTTTAAATAATATTACATATTTTTTGCCTTACTTTTAATATGGTTTACTACTTTAAAAAAAGTATTTATATCAGAATTAGTAAGACCTTGTTCAAGTAAATCTATCAACTCCATATTTATTTTAAGATATTGATTAAGCACTAATTCTCCTTTTTTTGTTACCATAAGATAATTTTTTCGCCTGTCATTTTTGTCAACAACTCTCCTGACTAATTGTTTTTTTTCTAATGAATCAATTACTCTTAATATAGCAGATTTATCTTTCCCCATTATCTCAGCCATATTTTTCTGAATTACGTCCTCAGTTTTCTGGCTTATAGCATGAAGCAAACCAAATTGCTCCATAGTAATTTTAATCTCAGATTGTTCACTGATAAGTTTTCTAAATACACGAATCACCTCATGCATCATTTCGCCTATTTCCTTTAAAGATGTTCTCTCCTTATCCATTTTTTATTAAATTTAAGACGGTGCAAAGATATATATAAATAGTTGATAGTTGCAACTATTTTTTTAGAAATATTTTATTTTTAAATAATTTGTTAATTGTATATAGCTAATAATTAAGAAGAAAAGTTAAATTGGCTTATGTCGAATTTTTGAAAAAATAAAAAATAATACAGGATGTTATGCGATTTTATTTTGTACTGATTTAGACTTATCAGGTAACAAAATATACCTTTATTATAAAAGCAGGTTTCAAATTGAATTTTTATATAGAGATGCAAAACAGTTCACAAGTCTGACCCATTGTCATGCAAGAAGTGAAAATAAGCTGCATTTTCATTTTAATACTTCTTTTTAAAGAATAGAAAGAAGGTCAATGACTCTTTTTCTATAAGTGATATTAAATCGCTATATCTCAATAAAACCATAGCTGAAATAATGTTTACACACTTAAATATTAACCCGAGTTGTTATAAAATCAGAAAGGTGTATAGAAATATATTATGGTTAGGGAGAATCGCCTGTTGAAAATTTAACGAAGTATTGTTAGGGTGTTAATTAAGTTTTAATTCTTTACTATACTTATTTCTTAAAAATTGTTCAAGAATTCTTTTTCTTTCTATAGATATTTTATGTTGCATCCGTTCAATATTAAATATAGTTTCAATAGTTGAACCATTGTCAGAAAAAACAACTCTGTCAGCTAATTTTTTAATCAGGTAAATACCTTTCATTTCGCTAAAACTGTTATTTTCGTCTATTTCAGTAGGGTCAGGAATATTATCAAAATGAAAACCTTTGCCTTCATCTTTAACCAAAAAGGACATACCTTCAGGTTTTAACTGCATAATTATATTTACAAATTTTTCAGGATTTTCTTTATTACCGTGAACTATAGCATTTAAAACAGCTTCGTTAAGAGCGGTGAAGACTATCGAATAATAATCGGCATCAATATTAAGCTCTGTAAAAATGAAATTTACAAAATGTTCTAATATGTGAATATTTTCACGTTTTGATGCAAATTTTAATTCCTGAGTTTCCATAAAGTTTTTTAAAGATTATTATGCGTTGCAAATTTAATATTTATTCTAAAATTCAAATTTTAAAAAAGAAGTATTCTAATTAACAACAAATTTATATCTTCTTAAATCATTGGCTGTCTGTATATTTAAGATATAAATTCCCTGTTGAAATAAAATTCTGTCTAATTTAATAGTTTCAGTAATGAAGCCTGATTTATCTTTTATACGAAAACTATTTAAAAAAGTTCTACCTGTAATGTCATTTATTGAAATTTTTATTTCACCGGGTTCTGACAGATAATAATTAATAGTTAGCAAATCATTACAGGGATTGGGGAATATATTAAAAAACCCGTCATTATTTTTATCTGTAATATTTGTAACTTTTGGAATACTGTCTATATAAACAATGTTTGTAACCAAAGCTTCTTTAGTAATTTGCAATACAGGAATATGAAAATTATTAGTCAGCCATTTATATTCTGTATAATTTCTAATAATTGCAGGAATTGGCAGTCCAAGAGTATCTAAGAAAATTGAATCTTTTTCATAAATCACGGATTTAACTCTAAGCGCCTGGAAGCTTCCGTATAGCGTGATAATTGTTCCCCAGGCATCTGTATAGTTCTTTCGTTTTTTGATTTGTGAAAAATAAATCACATTAGGTAAAGAAAATTTGAAAGAAGAATTTGAAGAGTCCACATTACCATATTTGACAGGAAAAGTATAAATAATATCTGCTTTATCATATTTAACTGGAATAGGTATGCCGTTGAGGCTGGCGCCTATACCTGTTTCTATATAATTCTTAGTTGAGTTCTTATAAAAAAAGTAAGCATCTTTTAGTTCAAGATTAGGGATAAGATTAAAAGTATTAATTGGCGCTGCAACTGTTGCCTGGTTGAAAAAAACAAGCTTATAAACCGCAGGTACAGAATTAAAACTCACAAAAGTGTCGGTTCTGTTACCTGTTGCAATTAATTTACTGAAGTCCCAGATAAGGTTTTCCCCTCCGTTTTCATAATTAACTGTAGTAAGTAGGCTTGTACTGCAATAATAATGATCATTAGGAACAGGCATATTATTATTGCTTATCTGTATCTGGCTGAACAATGTATTTATACCTGTTATAATTACTATAAAAAAGCAAATGATTTTTTTCATATTTTTATAAATTTTTATGTTATATATTAGTTTAGCTATTTTTTTTCAACTTCACCCCATAGATAAGGCGAAAGAGAGCGTTTTTCATTTTAATAGGCACATTGGCAAATAGTGTCCAAAATTAATAAAATTTTAAATACTCATTAATATAATTTATAGCATTGTCAAATCTGTCTTGTCCTTTGCCCGAAACTATATAATAAGGGAAATTATAAAATTCCAATTCCCTGATATATAAATTTAAAAGCTCCTTGCGTGCATTGGGGTGCTCTCTCAGCGGGTCAGCCTTCCATTCCAGGTCTATATCGCAAAGCAAAAATAAATTATATTTATGCTTTAGAATATTATCTAAAATCCAGTTATGACATTGCTTATATTTATATTCACACCATATTTTAGTAACTAAAAGTTCTGTATCACAAAATAGAATTCCGTTTGCCTTATTCGCAAAGCTCTCTTCCTTTTTAATTTGCTTTTTAGCTATAATTAAAATATCATCGTAATTATATTCCCTGTTAATAGTATTAAGATATTCTCTTGCAAACTCTGGTACCCAAACGCTATTATAATGCAGCGCAAGGTACTCTGCCAGGCTTGATTTACCTGTTGATTCGGGTCCTGTAATAGCAATTTTAATCAGTCTGTTTTTACCAAATCTTTTTTCCATTCAAAATATCCGTAAGTAGCAAGTAAGAGGTATAAAAAATAAAGTATTGTAAATCCGTACAAGCCTTTATAAAAATAAAGCACAACGCAGATACTGTCATTAAATAGCCATATAAACCAATGCTGAATGATTTTCTTTGCCATAAAATAAGTGCCTATAATACCGCAGGTAGTTGTAACAGAATCAATAAATGGAAATGTAGCATCTGTCCATTTGTTAAATATATAACCTAAGATAATAGCTGCAAAACAACCTGATATAAAAAAAATAAGGCTTTGTTTTTTTGTAATATCCGTAACTTTAAGAACTTTTTTTTCTCCCTGAGCGTTAACTTGTGAACCCCCATATTGCCAGTTATACCAGCCGTAAAGAGTGAAGAAAAAATAAAAAACCTGTAGTAAAGTGGCAAGGTATAATTTAGTATCGTAAAATACTACCGATGCAGCTATAACTCCTATCAATGCCAGAGGCCAGTTCCATATTATCTGTTTTGTTGCAAGTATAACACCTGATACAGAAAAGATAATTGATATTAATTCAATATAATTTGCTCTCGCCCATTCTATTAATAAATCCATTGTATAATAATAAATTCCGGAATAGCTAACCGCTACCCGAAGTCTGCAAAATTATTAAATAACTAATATCACTAACATTATTAGCCTCATTAATTCATGAATTTTTTCAAAAAATAAATCTCCCGCAGATTTCGCAGATTTTCGCTGATATTAATTTTTTCTGCGTTTATCTGCGTTATCTGCGGGAAACTCTAATGAGTAACTTTTTTGTATGAATTATAAAGGTTAGAATAAAATATATACTTTTGTAAAAAATTTATAAAAAAAAATGACAGACAATCAATTACCACTTTTTCAGGACTCTGATAACCTTTCAGCTAACAAGTTAAACCTTACTAAACCCCTTGTCTTTCTTGACCTTGAAACTACAGGCATTAATATAATTTCAGACAGAATAATAGAAATATGTATTCTAAAAGTAAATACTGATAATACAACTTCAATTAAAACCCAACTCATTAATCCGCAGATTCCTATTCCTCCTGAAACCTCCGCTATTCATAAGATTTTTGACAAAGATGTTAAAGACAAACCTACCTTTGCTGAGTTTGCAAATGAACTAAAAGAGTTTTTGGCAGATAGCGATTTAGCTGGATATAATATTATAAAGTTTGATTTACCTATGCTTGTTGAAGAGTTTTTCAGAGCTAATATTGAATTTACTGTAAGCAACAGGCGCGTTGTTGATGTTCAGAATATCTTTCATAAGATGGAGCAGCGAAATCTGGTAGCCGCTTATAAATTCTATTGTAATAAGGAGTTGGTGAATGCCCATAGCGCTGAAGCAGATACTATTGCTACTTATGAAGTACTAAAAGCACAAATCAACAGGTATAAAGATAAAGAATTCATTGACAGAAAAGGAAATACAACCTGTCCTGTTGTCAATGATGTTAATTCGCTCAGCGAGTTTTCCAGCCAGAACAATAATGTTGATTTGGTCGGACATATTATATTTGATGACAATGCTAACGAAATATTTAATTTTGGAAAATACAAAGGCAAAGCTGTAGCAGATGTTTTTGAAAAAGAACCGCAATATTACAATTGGATGAAAAAAGGCGATTTCCCTCTCTCAACAAAAACCGTCATTGACAAAATATATGCCAGAGTTAAACTTAAAAACTTTAATAAAGGCTCTCTCGACATAAAATAACTTTTTTTCGCTTAATTTTATACTTTAAATGTTTCACATTTGTAAAATGTGAAACATTTAAAATTTGAATTTTCTTTGCGTTTCTTTGCGATTGACTTTGAGGGCTTTGCGGTAAATGATTTTTAATTTTTTTTAGTTTATGGATGCACACTAATTACTCAATACCAGGTACTAAGTACCAGGTTCATTGCTTATACTAAGGTTTATAAGGTTTTTACAATATATAAACTTTAAAATTTCACTGCTTAGTAGTTATCTCTTTTTTAATTATTTTCTTTTCATCCTGACGATTATATATTATTGATTTTAAATATGTTTTCTATATTGTTTATGATTAAATAATTAAGTGTTCCGATAATAACAATAATAATCAGCATAAATGAATAAACAAATAATAATTCAAGAAGCAGCAAAAATGCTATTTGAACAGGGAAATACGGACATCATTGATAATTTTTTTTCAGATACTTATACGGCTCATACAGGATTAAAAACTTATAATGGTATTGCTTTTATTAAACAATATATCATACAAATAAGGAAAGTTATTCCGGATATTAAAATTTTAAAGATTGAATTTTTATCACTGTCGGATAATATAGTTACCTGGCAACGAACATTTTGCGGCACACATAAAGCTAAAATAAAAGGAATACCTCCAACTATGAAAAAAGTGAGATGGTATGAGATTGTAGTTACTAAATTTGAAGACGAGAAAATTATTGAAGAATGGTTAGCATCTGACTTTGCCTTTCAATTAATGCTAAAACGAAAAAAATAAAATATTATCAAGATGAACGATATACAAATAATAGATTTGACGCCTGAGAATATAGCTGATTATGGAGTCTGCGGATATAAAGATGTGGCTAAACACGAAGAGTTAAGAAACAAAATTAAATGGTTTAAGGAATATTATAAAAAAGGATTAACTATAAAGGCGCTTATTTCTGCCAAAGCAGGTTACCAGGGTATGATAGAATATATACCTGGCGAATATGCACACCGCCCCGTCGATGCTAAAGATTATATGTTTATTCATTGTATTTTTGTTGGCTTCAGAAAAGAATTTAAAGGCAGAGGCTATGGCTCCCTTATGATTGATGAATGTATTAAAGATGCTAAATCAAAAGGCTTTAAGGGCGTAGCGGTTGTTACCCGGAAAGGTTCTTTTATGGCAGATAAGAGCATTTTTATTAAAAAAGGTTTTCTGATAACTGATACAGCAAAGCCCGATTTTGAATTACTCGCACTCCAGTTTGATAAGAATGCAAAAATGCCAAAGTTCAGACAAAATAATACAGGTAAATACAGTAGCGGACTGACTGTAATGCGGTCACCACAATGTCCCTATTCTGTCAAAAATGTTAATTCTATTATAGATACGGCTAATAAAAAATTGAACATAGAAGCTAAACTTGTTGAACTGAAAGACGCCTGTTCCGTTCAAGATTCACCCTGTGCCTTTGGAACCTTTTGTATTATTTTTAATGGAGAAGTGATTAGTTATCATCCTATTAGCAATACAAGATTTGAAAACATTATGAAAAATAAATGCTGAAAATTTATCATTGACAATCTATACCTGTATCAAAAGCCCTGACTCAGAATCAAAAACCCTGACTCAGAATCAAAAGCTTTGACGCAACATCAAAAGCCCTGACTCAAAATCAAAAGCCATGACATAAAATAAAAAGCCCTAACACAAAATCAAAAGCTATGAATCAACAACAAAAACTCTGACTC
>JAGODS010000129.1 GCA_017998135.1 Bacteroidales bacterium | reverse complement strand
TAGTAGTAAATTGTTATTTTTGTAAGTTTTTATAAAATATTAACATATATAATAAATAAAGAAAAGAATATTAAAATAATGAATAAAATTAAACTATACAACGATTATTCGTCATATCTTAAAAGCCTATATAAAGAGCGAATACAAAAAGTATCTATTGACGCAGGGTTAACCTGTCCAAACAGAGATGGGAGTAAGAGTACAGGTGGTTGTATTTATTGCGACAATGAAACTTTTAGACCTTTTTATTGTACGCCTGAAAAAAGCATTAGCAGACAGATAACAGAAGGAATAACTTTTTTCTCAAAAAAATATAAAACACAAAATTATTTCGCCTATTTTCAATCATATAGCAATACATACACAAGTATTAGTAAATTAAAAGAAATATGCGAAGAAGCTCTTGATAATCAAAAAATAATAGGTATAATACTGGCAACACGCCCTGATTGCATCGATGAAGAAAAACTTCAATATTTAGACAAACTGGCAAAAAAATATTATATATCTATAGAATATGGTATAGAAACCTTTAATGATAAAACACTTGCATTAATTAACCGTCATCATTCTTGCTCGGATATAAGTAAAGCAATAGCAATGACAGCAGGACGAGGAATAAATATTGGAGTTCATCTAATTTTAGGATTACCGGGAGAAGATTATAAAATGATTATGAATAATGCAAAATTGCTTTCAAAACTACCTGTTAATACTATAAAACTACACCAGATGCAAATAATTAAAAATACAAAGATTGAAGAATTATTTAACAAAAATCCTGACTTATTTATTGATTTATCAATTGATAAATATATTGATTTGCTGATAGATTTTATAGAATTATTAGATAAAAGTATTATAATTGAAAGATTTATCAGCGAAGTTCCAGTTGATAAACTTATTTATCCTAAATGGGGAGGGTTGAAAAATTTTGAAATCGTCTCAAAAATAGAAAAAAGAATGGTTCAAAGAAATAGTTGCCAGGGAAGTAAGGCTGATTTTTAAAATCGATATTTTGGAAAATCAAATAATAGCGAGTTCTTTAGCTTTAATTTCCATTGCATCTACAAGGTTGTCTAATTGCTGCTGGGTATGTCCCTGGCAAAGACTGATTCTTAAACGAGATAATTCCTGCGGAACAGCTGGATAAAGAACCATACTGACATACAAATTATTTTTATCAAGAAATTTTACCATTTCCTTAACTTTATAATTGTCTCCTATAATAACAGGGAAAATTGCAGTTTCTGTATTTCCAATATTAAAGCCAAGTTTAAGCAATCTTGCTTTAAGATAATGTATATTATTCCAGAGTCTTTGTCTTCTATCGGGTTCGTTTAATATAACATCAATAGCAGCCGAGGCACAGGCAGCGGCAACAGGGGTGCCTGCTGTAGAAAACATATATGCTCTTGAATAATAACGCAAATACTCTATAAGCTGATGATTTGAAGCGACAAAACCCCCAACCGAACCTATTGCCTTAGAAAGAGTGCCTGCAACTACATCTATTTGCCCTTCCAGATTAAAATACTCTGAAGATCCCTTACCATTTTTACCAATAACGCCTAAGGAGTGAGCATCATCAACATAGACAAAAGCGCCGAATTTTTTGGCAAGTTGACAAATATCTGGTAAAGGAGCAATATCGCCATCCATAGAATATACTCCATCAACGCATATCATTCGAGTCTGATAATTACCGCTTGCATTTAATTTAAGAATTTTTTCAAGACTATTCATATCCGAATGCATAAAAATCCGAACAGTAGCCTGACTACTTCCGTCTGCAATACTTGCATGACTGTATTGATCAATAATTGCGAGGTCGCCCTGTTTGAGCATCGCTCTGAGCGTACCTAAATTAGAACCATATCCTGAACTATGAATGATAGCAGCATCGCAATGTTTAAGTTCTGCTATTTTGTCTTCAAGCTTTGTATGCACATCAAAGGTACCACCTAAAAGAGGAGCGCTTTCGGAGCCTGCTCCATATTTCTGCATAGCTTCAATACCAGCCTGAATAACTTTAGGATGTTTTGCGAGATTTAAATATCCATTGCCTGAAAAATTAACCATAAGTTTACTTTTTCCTGTTTCAGTATCTATAATACTCATCACTGGTTCAGAGCCATTAGTTGAAATACGTCTGAAAAAATATTCTTTATTTTGTTTGCTCCATTCAGAAAATTTAAAAAATTCTTCTGCAGTTTGAAAAACATTTTTTCCTTCTATCCTTGCAAAATGAGTTAAATTAACATTGTTATAATCCATAATTACATATTAAAATAATTAGTTACTAAAGCGAGTGCATAATTGCTATTTATTATAGTTGTCTTTATATTCAAATTATCTACTTTGTTATTATTATGAAAAACAAAATTTCCCAATATTTCAATATTTTTCAAGTTTTCATCAAAGCCTTTTTCAATATACTTAAGATATGCTTCTTTAATACACCAATTTACATAAAAATCAGTAACATACTTAGTTTGCAGTGCTTTAATTTCATTATCACTAAACGCAATATTAATAAATTCCGATGATTTTGCCCCTTCAATTTTTTCGATATCAATACCAATATTATTATCAGAAATAACAGCGACAGCCAAATCGCCTGAATGAGAAATAGAAAGATTATAATTGGAATAAGCAGAAAAATAAGGTGCTCCTCCTTTTTTATAGCTTACAGAAATATCTTTAAGATTAAAACCTATTTTTTCTTTATGATTAATTAATAATTTTGCTGCTAATTTACCGGCAATCCAATCTATTTGTTTTTTAAATGTTTTAAAATTATTTATACAGGAAATATCTTCTTTTATAAAATGTAATTTAAGAAAATCATTTTCAGAAAAATTAATACTTTTTTGCTTTGTATAATCTTTAATCTCCAAACAAGGAAAATGAAGTAAAATAAGTTTGGAAATGCTTATTATAACTGCAGATGCGTCTGTCTCTAAAAATTTATTATAATAAGAAAAAAACTGCATTATATTATTAATAAAAAAAACAAAAATATAATGATTTAGGGTACAATTTTAAATTATATAAAATATTTATTAACATTACTTAGAAAATTTATTTCTTACAGACAAACTTCCAACCTTATTAATTTCAAACAAAATTCATTATATTAAAATATAAACATTGAAGTTAAGTGGAGCAGTTCTGTCGATTGTTTACTTTGCTTATAAAGTTTATGAAAATAATAACATAAGGATATCTCTAATAACTCTATAAAACACTTGTGCTCTTTGTGTTAAAAAGTTAGTCTTGATTTTATTGTGTTCTTAGTGGTAGTCCTTTGTGTTCTTTGTATTAAAAAATTAGTATTTAGAGATGCCCTTAATTCAAACTATATCATTTTTGTCCACTTTTTAATTTTTTTATTGAGCTCAATCGGAATAAATGGTTTGGTAATATAATCGTTAAACCCAATATCTTTTAACCTATCGAGCACATCCAGCATTGCTGAAGCGGTTAATGCAATCACAGGTATTTTTTTCAACTTCTCATTGCTGGAACTTCTTAACAGTGCAATTAATTCATAGCCATCCATTACAGGCATCTGCAAATCTAACAAAACAAGATCATAAGAACCTTTGCTTAATAAATCAAATGCAATTTTCCCATTCTCTGCTATCTCAAAATTAACTCCCCATTTGGCTAAAAATTTACCTGCAATAACTTGATTAGAATGATTATCCTCCACGACCAGAACCTTAGTTCCTTCCAAATTAAAAAAGTTTTGTTTTTCGCCGTAAATATTGAGACTTTTATTAATAATAATATTACTTTTAGCAAATAATAGCGAAAAGTAAAATTTAGTTCCTCTACCCTCTTCGCTCTCGACAAAAATATCACTTTTCATCAATTTTAGTAAACTTTTTGTAATAGCTAAACCAAGCCCGGAACCACCAAAACGCCTCGCAATATCAGTATTAGCCTGAGTAAACTGATCAAAAATTTCACTTATTTTATCTTTAGAAATTCCAACCCCGGTATCTTCAATAATAAACTTAACTAAAAATTTATCTTCAATATTTTTTTCAAGAAAAATATCAACGCTAATTTTACCTTTATCAGTGAATTTTACGGCATTTCCTATAATATTATTTAAAATTTGAAATAATCTTGTAGGGTCACTGATAAGCATATCTGGAATTTCGTCATCAATACTTAACTCTATTTGAATATTTTTCTCATTAACCCTTTGGGTATGAGTGTGCATAATACCATTTAATAAATCTCTGAAATTAAAATCAATATTTTCAATTTCAATTTTTCCAGCTTCAATCTTACTGAAATCAAGAATATCATTAATAAGGGCGAGAAGATTTTCAGCGGAAAATTTTAAAATATTAAGATTTTCAATCTGTTCGGGTTTTGGATTTTCTTGTAATAAGAGATGAGTCATACCAATAACAGTATTCATAGGAGTTCTAATTTCGTGGCTCATTGATGATAAAAACTGTGCTTTAGCCCTTGATGATTGTTCTGCCTTTTCGCGTTCAATCACTAATTCCCTGTTTTTTATTTCAATCTGGCTTGCCTTATCTTCTATTAGTAAATTGGCTACTTTCAAGCTTGAAAACAAAACTTTGTAGCCTTTTTCATATACAAAAAAGATAAGTGTAATAAAATAAACCATTAAACCGCTATAAACAAAAGAGTATAATATTAGGTCTTCTTTATAATTATAAAATGGCAGCTTTATAATATGATATATATTATTTAATAATAATAAAAATACACATAAAAACATTAAAACTGTATATAAAATACCTGACTTTCTATTAGAAAAAATAAAAGCAAAAATAGGCGAAACTACAAGCCAGGGGAGAGTTGGGGAATATATATTACCTGTAGAAGCAGCAATAAGCCATAAGCCAATCAGGGAAATTGAACTAAAAATACTTGCACAACGCCAGTATCCTTCTTTCTTAATAAACAAAATCACTGTAAACGAAGCTATTAAAGCCATTGAAAGACAGAGTAAAGCAGGTAAAGTATAACTTAACAGAAAATAAAAAAGAGTATATATTAAAAGGAAAACTATTGATAAAATACTGGCTTTTATAAATAAAATGCTTTTTCTCTGTAATTCCTCGTCATACATAACTTTCTCTGGGAGGAACTTCTCAATATAATTATTAATATTCATATTATAAATAACTAAAATAGTGTGTTTTTTTAATCGTACAAAAATATACAAACTAAACATATTATAGTAGTTTTTTGATAAATTAATTAACAATGTGTACTCAAAATACTTTTTTTACAAAGGACTAACTCTCTATATTCACATTCAAATCAGGACTTTGTAAACTTTGTGATTGAAAATTTTATAGAGATAAATAAAATACCCTCTCCTAATTTTAGGAGAGGGTAAGGGTGAGGTTAAATTTCTATTAGTTTTTAGAAGTCCCCTAAATAAAATTAACCCTCCTCTACTTTTCTACCTTTATCTTTTGGGACATAATATAATTCATTCAATTAATATTTGTACTCATTAATCAATATACAAAAAGATATTTCAAAACCTCTTTTTACCTTTCTTTTTAATCGCTTTAGCGGCTTTTTATAAATCTTTTAAATTATTACGTTTAAGTATTGTTAGTAAATAAATTTTTTTTATACAGCTATATTTTATTTATTTGCAAAAATTATTTTTTAATAACTTAATTATAAAATATATGGGAAATAATAGAAAATTCGTGCCTTTTGTATCGGCAGAAACAAAAATGACAGAATTTACTCTCCGGGCTCTTTTGCTTGGCTTGGTTATGTGTATAGTTCTGGGGGCTGCAAATGCTTATTTAGGATTAAAAGCAGGTATGACCATAGCAGCTACTTATCCTGCTGCTGTGATTGGTATGGCATTACTAAAAATTTTAAAGGGTAGTATTCTTGAAGAAAACTTTTCCAGAACCGTTGGCTCTATTGGAGAGTCTGTAGCTGCAGGAGCAATCTTCACTTTACCGGCTTTCTTTATAGCCGATATTTGGAAAACTGACCAATCTATGAATTATTATTTTACAGCGACATTAATCCTGATTGCCGGCGGTATATTGGGTATAATGTTTGTCGCACTGCTTAGGAGAGTGATGGTAGAGGATGCTGAATTGCCTTTTCCCGAGTCTGTTGCGGCAGCGGAAATACATAAATCTGGAAGAACTGGCGGTACAGGAACCAAATTTCTTTTTGGTGCTATGCTTGGTGGTGGTTTAATTAAAGCTATGGGCGATTTTAAATTATTTGCCTTTACTAAAGAAAAATTTTTCAATTTCTCTTCTCAGTCTATTACAGGAGCTGGCGAAGCTATCAAAGGTAAAGGTGGAGCATTATTAAGTTCACCTGGCATTAGTCCTGCATATATGGGTGTTGGTTATATTATTGGACCTAAATTGGCTTCGCTTAACTTTAGCGGTGGAGTTATTGCTTGGGGCTTGCTTGCTCCTATAATTTTATATTTTATTGGTCCAAATCTTGACCTGATGAGCTGGGCTAATTTCCTTGTTGAACAAAATCCTACTCTTACACTGGACGCAGCCATGGCAAAAGTTAGCGACCCTGTTTACCAAATATACGGTGTATGGAAATATATAGTTAGACCGATTGCAATTGGCGGAATGCTTGTTGGCGCCTGTTTTACCTTATATAAAATGCGTAAAAGCCTCTTTGCAGGTATAAAACGCTCTGTAGGAGACGTTAAAAAAGCTGCGAAAGGAGGCGAAATAAACACTGACAGAACAGAAAAAGACTTAGGTTTTCCATGGATTATGGGAGGTATCGGCTTTGTTGCAGTTCTTACTTTTATAATAACCTTTTTTATTTTTAATACTACCTTAACAGTTGCCATTGTAGCAGCAACCGTTATGATAATACTTGCTTTCTTTTTTGCAGCAGTATCAGGTTATCTTGTTGGCATAATGGGTTCAAGTAATAATCCTATCAGCGGGCTAACCCTAACAGCTTTAGTAGTAACTGCCTTAATA
>JAGODS010000128.1 GCA_017998135.1 Bacteroidales bacterium | reverse complement strand
GTTAGATTTTAATAATTTTATAAGAAATTATTCCTGCAAGTTACAAATGGCAATCTTTAATTAAGATATCGCAGTTGCAAATGGCGATCTTTAATTAAGATATTGCAGTTGCAAGTTGCAAATGGCGATCTTTAATTAAGATATTGCAGTTGCAAGTGACAAATGGCGATCTTTAATTAAGATATCGCAGTTGCAAGTAACAAATGGCGATCTTTAATTAAGATATCGCAGTTGCAAGTGACAAATGGCGATCTTTAATTAAGATATTGCAGTTGCAAGTTGCAAATGGCATTCGACAATAAGACAATTGCAGTTGCAAGTTGCAAATGGCATTCGACAATAAGACAATTGCAGTTGCAAGTGACAAATGACGATCTTTAATTAAGATATTGCAGTTGCAAGTTGCAATGAAAAGCGTAAATTGTTAAAAATTAAAAAAAAGGAGAGAGAATATCAGGATTTTGATATTTTTGCAGGCAAAATTTTTAAAATGAAAAAGGCAAATATTAAAGAAATAACAACAGATGTTAAATGGATAGGAGCATTAGACCCTGATTTAAGGACTTTTGATATTGTGATGGAAACTAAATCAGGAACAAGCTATAATTCTTATTTTATAAATGCGGATAAAAAATGTATTGTTGAAACAGTTAAACTAAAATTCTGGGAAAGCTACCTTTCTAATTTGCAAACTCTTTGCCAGCCGGATGAAATTGAATATATTATAGTCAATCATACCGAGCCCGACCACTCAGGCTCGCTATGCAAATTGCTTGAACTGGCGCCGAAGGCAAAAGTAGTAGGCAGCGGTAATTGTATCCGTTATCTGAAAGAAATAATGAATATTGACTTTAAAAACATTATTGTCAAAGACGGCGATTCTCTTGATTTAGGCAACAAAACTCTACAGTTTATAAACGCTCCCAACTTGCATTGGCCTGATTCTATTTATACTTATCTGGTAGAGGATAAGTTATTATTTAGCTGCGATTCTTTTGGCGCTCATTATTGTGATGAAAATCTTTTTGACGACCTTTCGGGCAACTTTGACGAAGAATTTAAGTATTATTTTGATGTTATACTTAAACCTTACAGCAGGTTTATGCTTAAAGCCATAGAAAAGATTAAAACGCTTGATATATACTGCATTTGTCCGGGACACGGTGCGGTTTTGCGTAAGAACTGGAAAAAATATGTAGAACTATCGGCTCAGTATTCTCAACAGGCTTTAACGCTACCTGTCAGGGGCAGAGTGTTTATAGCTTATGTTTCGGCTTATGATTATACAGGCAGAATAGCCCGCAAAATTGCCGAAGGCGTTAGCTCGGTTAATAAAGCCTCCTGCGAACTATTGGACATAGAGAAAACCCCGGTTGAGCGGCTTGCCGCCGAGATAGAGCAAAGCGAAGCTTACATAATAGGCTCGCCTACTATTAACCAAAATACTTTATTGCAGATATATCAACTTTTCGCTTTTATTAATCCTATCAGAGACCACGGCAAACTTGCGGCTGCCTTCGGCTCGTTCGGCTGGAGCGGCGAGGCTGCCAGGATTATTGAAGGCTGCCTGCTTAACCTCAAACTTGATATTTTCCAGGAAAAGCTCAGCATCAGATTCAACCCTTCGGAAGAAGAGCTTAAAGCCGCTTTTGACTTCGGCAAACATTTCGCCGAAAAACTTCTTAACCTTAATAATTCATATAAAAATGTTACTCATTAGAAGTTCCCGCAGATAGCGCAGATAAACGCAGAAAAAATTAATATCTGCGAAAATCTGCAAAATCTGCGGGAGATATATTTTTTGAAAAAATTCATGAATTAATCAGGTTAAATAAATAAAAAAACTCTGCTTTTTAAATGTTTCATCTTTATAAAAATGTGAAACATTTAAGCAACATTCAATATTTATTATTTGAAACTTACAACTTATCTTATATTATTAATAATAACTTCATCTTGCAGCTTAGACCAGAGGCTGTGCAGAAAATATATCAACAGCCCTGACAAAGCTACTGTGCTTGTCCTCAAAGCATCGCAACTTATAAAAAGCAACAATACCGTTGCTATTTCAGCAGGCGACGAGCTTGAGCAATACGCCAAAGACTCTATTCTCCTTGCCGAAAGTATCTTTCTCAAACAAATTAACGATTCCGCCTTTCTAAATCTCTATCAAAACAACCTCCTCTATTGGCTTGAAAACTTCGGTCTGCAAGTCTTTACCGACAGCAATGCTATGCATTTTTTCAATTATGACAGCACAGGCTATATTTTTAACAATGCTCAGGCTGAGCTTGAAGAGTATCTTATTCCTATTGAAGATTACAACTATGCCGATACTTCTGTTATTATAGATACCGTTGTACTTAAAGCAGTAGCTTTCAACTGCTGGTTTGAAACTTCTATGCTTAATAACAGCGACGAGCCTTTCCGCGTGCTTTTTTCTCAGTTCTCTTTTAATGACAATGTAACCAAAAAATACAGATATAATTATAACTCCGATATCACATATTATTATTACCACAGAGAAGACCTTACAACAGAGCAGGTCTATCAACTGGCGGATTATGCAGCCCGGAAAAACGCTGAATATATCTTTGATTTAACTATGAATAAATATGCTGAAGAAATTTTGAAAACTAAGAAAAAACCTAAAAAAGATTATTTCCATTATTATAGAAAACATAATATTATCATCCCCGCCGCCAATGAACGTTTTAATGAATTAAAAAACTAGTAATTACTCAGCAGCCAATTAATAAGAAATAATTTATTTTTTAACCTTAGTATAAAACTTTAAAGACCTTATATATCAACCTTATTAGCCTTTAAATGTACATTAACACAGTTCCAAAAAAATAACTACTAAAATTAATATCCTGAGTCTAAGGAGGATAGAAACAAGTTATATGAGAGCTTATTTTGCTGTATAGATGTTAATAAATAAGGTAATAAGGTAGATTTTATTTCTCTCATTCATTATACTAAGGTTTATAAGGTTTTTACAATATATAAACTCTATAATTTCACTGCTGAGTAGTTACAAAAATACTCTTTTTTTTAATTAATCTTTAAAATTAAAATCCATTAAGGTACGAGCAGAATAAGCGATTTGGGATTTATGGTTATCTCTAATCTTTTGCCTACTTTTACAGACTCACCGTCAAGATTTATATACCTGTTGCGTTTACGTTCTACTATTATATGTTTTGCCTGTATTATCTTTACGTATTTTGTACGGTGAATCTGCTTAATAAATAGCAACTGCGCCAGCAAAGGCAACTCAACGACAGGTATCTTTTTCAATATACAAACGTCTATCAGCCCATCTTCAAGACTTGCATTCGGCGAAATAGATGTGTTATATCCGAACTGGCTTGAATTGGCGAAATTTATCATCAATGCCTTTACCGTTAACTCATTCCCGTCTATATTCAAATTATATTTCTTTGGCTTGTATTCTAAATAATTCTGCGAAATTATTTTAAAATAAGACCAAAAGCCGTGCTTCCCCGCTTTAGCATATTCCTTAGCTACAAACCCGTCATATCCTATGCCTGCTATACTAACAAACTTCTCATTATTTATATTAATAGTATCTATTTTTTTTGTATTATCGTCAAGGATTAGCTTCAAAGCATTTGCAGGATTGAAAGGTATCTTTAAATGCCTTGCCAGGCCGTTGCCCGAACCAGCCGGGATAATACCGAGCTTTGTAGCTGTGCCTATTAAGCCTTTGGCTATTTCATTGATTGAGCCGTCGCCTCCGACAGCTACAACCGTATCATAACCCGTATCGCTTGCGCTTTTGGCTATGGCTGTCCCCTGACCTGGCTCCACAGTATAAACTATTTCATAGTAATATTTATCTTCTGCCAGAGTATCTCTGACTAATTTCTCTATTATTTTTTTCCGCCCAAAACTGGAAATCGGATTAATTATAAACTTAATCTTACGTCTTTTTGTTATCAATTTTTTATGCTTGTTTGATTGTGAAGTATGCTATTATTATATGTTTGAATTATAGCTTTTATATAATTTTCATATTTTTTTATAATTTCATAATGACTTTTTATCAGGTTATGCTTTATTAATAAATCCTTGTTATAATTATATAACTCTCTGCAGCCTGTACCGTCAAAAACTATAAGGTAATCATCAATAAAGAACAGATAATTATCATTGAAAAATGAAATGGCAAATTTATTCTTTTTTTGATTAAACAAGCTATTTCCAAATGCAAAATATGGTTTTGGATAATTAATATAATCAAGCAAAGAAGGCATTATGTCTATCTGCTGGCAGATTGTTTCATCTGTTCCCTGTAATGACTTTGAAGGCTCATAAAATATTATCGGAATTGCATACATACCATGATAATTCTTATATCCTTCGTTAACAATATCTGAAGTATGGTCGGCAGTTAAAACGAACAAACTATTTTTAAACCACTGCTCTTTTGCGATTTTATTGAAAAACCTTTTAAGCGAATAATCGGTATAACTTATACTGTTTTCTATCTCATTCCCTTTATTAAATCTTTTTGAATAAATTGCAGGGATTTTGTAGGGATGATGAGAGGATAAGGTGAAAACAGATATTAGAAAAGGCTGCCTGAAACTATTGATTTTTGAAGCAGTATATTGAAGAAAAGGCTCATCAAAAATCCCCCATTTCCCGTCATAATCTTTATCATTATTATACTCCTGCCTGCCAAAATAATCATCAAAGCCCGCAAGCTTTACAAAATTATCAAAACCCATCGTACCATTTGTCCCGCCATGAAAAAATGCAGAATAATAACCCTGCGTCTTCAATGCTTTGGCTAAACTCATTATATCATTACTGCTGTATGCCGATGTGATATATGGATTATCCATTAGCGAAGGAATACCTGATATTATAGCAGGCAATGCCTCTATTGATTTACGCGAATTGGAATATGCGTTTTTACATACTAAACTCTGCCTCATCAGCGAATCAAGAAAAGGTGTTAAACTAAATCCATCGCCTGTAGGGTCGGGATTATAATAGCCTATATGTTCTTTTGAAAAACTTTCCAATATAATTATTATAATATTCTTTTTTAATAATCCCTTTTTATTACCCTGATGTATTGGCGTATATAACTTGTTTACTTCTGTACTATCCTTAAAAAACTCAACTTTGCTCAGCGAAGGTTTATTTATTGTTTTAATAATAGTAAAAGGCGTATTTAACACCAGCGGCATCGCTTTTAGAGTCGCATATTGAGACGCGCTTATTATACTCAACGGTTTTAACTGAACCCCTCCCCTTATTCCTATTATAATTAAACATATTATTATCAAACTTATTAATGTGTTTATAGAATAATACTTAAAATTAAATATTCCTTTATATGTATCATAACAATACCCTTCATAAAGTAAAAATAAAAATACTGTCAACCAAAACCATATAAATATTACATACCAATAATCCTTAATAAACTGCGGAAGAAGATTGTAAAAATCACTGCCTAAACCCAGCAGCGAAAACAAATCTGCTGTTGTTCGCTTCAACGTAAATCTGAAGTAAACATAATCTATACAATTGGCAAGTATAGCAGTAGTATTAATTAGTATAAAAATATATTTTGTGAGCTTCCTGTAATATAAATTATATTTTGCTCGCAACGGGAGAATATATAAAGCAATAAAGGGCAGATTGATTATTAATATCGCAGATATATCAAAACGAATACCTCCTAAAAACATTAATAAAATATCCGTAAATCCCGCCTCATCAAAATAACTTTTATTAAACAAATAAAAAGCTACTCTGCATATAATAAACATTATTAATACAAACCCTAACCTTATTAATAAAGTTTTATAAAGGTTTATCAGGGCTTTCCAATCCATCTTCAAATCAACTAATATATTTTTTTACTTCTTCAAAGGTTTAACTACAACTGTACGTTTTTTTTCTTCAGCAGCATTGCCTACTTTATCTGATACATTATATTTCAAATAATATGTTTTATAGGCTACTTTGGTGCTAACCTCACCTGTACGCTTGACTAAAGACGTTATATCCCCATCTTCCTTATCATAAGCAGTATAACCGGGATCCTCATAAACCGAACTATCACAGTTAATTGTTTGCACAATATCTCCTTTTAATGTTATTTCAGGCGGATTAATATCCTTATCCTCATCCTTTTCTTTGCAAGCAACTAAAAAAAGCGACATTAAACAGCAAATTATTAAAATCTTTAATTCTGCATTATTCATAATACTTTATATTTTGTCAGCAAAATTATAAAAAAATATTTCACCTTTATTAAACTTAACTTCTTTTGTGGCTGTTTTAATAAAAAAAAAGGCTGCTATCTTACACGAGATGCAGCCCCTAAATACAATTTAGTAATTATGAAAAAACTTGCTTTTATTTATAATACATTCTTATAACGTAATATATTTTATTTTATTTTGCAGAAACTTCACAATTGCAAAATTCTTTTATCATTTCTTTTGCCTGGTTCATTCCTAAATCTTCCGCTTTCTTCCAATCCTCGCAGGCTTTATCTCTTTTATTTATTTCATCTTTTACTATTCCTCTTAAATAAAAAACTTCTGCATAATTTGGCATTAAATTCAATGCATTATCAAAATCTTTTAACGCTCCTTCAAAATCTTTTAAATTTAATTTGGATAATCCCATATAAGCATAAGAGTTAGGATTAAAAGGATCTAATTCTATCGCCATTTCATACTTTATTATAGCTTTTCCAAATTCATTCTTATTAAATAAGCGGTTGCCCTCTTTCAGATAATCATTTACAAGATTGGTATTTTGTTTGATACTAACAACATCTTTTATTGATTGCTTGTTTTCATACTTATTTTGCCCATTAACTGCAATACTAACTACTAAAATCATTAATATTGCCAAAATCATTTTTATTTTCATATTCTTCAATTTATTTATTTTCAATATTTTATTCATAAGTTCTAAAAAAAATTGTGGGTGCAAAATTATATGTTTTTTTTAT
>JAGODS010000127.1 GCA_017998135.1 Bacteroidales bacterium | reverse complement strand
AAGAAGGAAGTTTTAAACTCAAAGAAGTCTGATTACAATTTAAAATATTATATTTTATTCTTAAAAAAGGAGGTTTTAATAATTAAAAACACAGTTTTATTATTATTTTATTCATTTTCAAAACCGGAAATGAAATTTTTCCATACATCATATCTATGGAGAAGCTTAGATTAATTAACTTTATTTACTAACAATTAAATTTTTTCTTATGCCCAAAAAACCAGCCATCTATTATCCGTCTCAGAAATCGGTAATTCCTGATTTCTATCACAATGCAGCTACTAAAATTGACACAACCTACGGGGCTAAATATACAATAGACCCTGCTTTGGTTGCTAAATTGCTGGTGAATGATGCGGCTATCAGAACTGCTTTGCAGGAAGCCGAACTCGCCAAAGAAACAGCTCAGGCTAAAACCCGCGCTGCCGACTTACTTCTTCTCTCTACACGTAAAGAACTGATGGACGCCTTTACTGTGATTAATAACAGCTCGCTGCTTAGCGAAGACGACGCCGAAGACCTCGGTATGCGAGTCTTTAGTGAAGAACCCGACTGGGATAACCTTATCCCTGAAATTAAAGGACATAATGTCAAACTTGACTGCGTGGAATTCAGATATAAAAAAGGACCTACTGACGGGCTAATTATGTTCTCCGCCGGCGAAGCCGAAGTAGAAACCGAAAACGAAAATACTGAAGTTCAAACTTCAGGCGTTCAAAACGCTGACGACGCCTCCGGGCTATACATTAATATGCTGACCGAGATAACCCGCTCCAATCATTCGCCTATTAGGGACTACCGCCTAAATCCTACAAGGCGCCCGCAACTGAGAGGCTATGCGTTCAGCTATCTCCTTAACGACCGCCCCGTAGGCAAAATCTCTCCAATCTATAAAGTAGTTGTTGACATCTACCCACGCTAAAGATGCCAGCACTTAACAACCTCCTCAAACAAGCCGCCCCCATCAGCGGCTTGTTTGTTTTTGTAAACACAGAATTTTGTGAAAAAAATATAAAGCAATTTTTGTAATCCTGAAATTTATTTTTTGGAAGAAACTATAACCTCAGAAATTATTATTAATAATTATGGGATTAGATATAAAGATTGTGCCTTAAATAGGGTCTGCTATTATTCAGCAGACCCTATTTAATTTTGATATTTTTTGAAGTATAGTTTAAATAAGCATCTTTATTTTTTATCATAGTTATGTGGTTTGTCTTTAGAAAAACTCTTTATTTGATTTTTGCTTATTTTGTCTGTGATTGTGTAATTCTCTTTATTGAGATATTGAATCATAATTGGATAATCAAATTTGTCATTAACACAAACTAAATCGCCATTGATAAAATTATACAAATTAAAAGTCCAGTAATTATGCTTTTCAAATCTATTCAACTCCATTGTAATAATTTCATAATTACCATCTCCGTCAAAGTCTCTTTCAGAGCAAGACGATTTTCCCTTATTAAGATAAGATATTTTTATAAACTTTTCTCCGGGTTGCTGAAACAGATAGATTACTCTCATATTTAAACTTGCTAACCCACAACCTCCATACCAACATAATATTTTTAAATCAATAAGAGAATCCCCATTAATATCCCCATAATATAAAGTATCATAAAGATAATCAAATTGTCTTTTTATTGCGAAAGGTTCTTTAAACTCCTGTATTTGTTTTTGATTTTTAAAGATTCTGATTAGCGATGTGCCCTTGTCACTGTAAGTAATTATATGCAGTTTTATATCTTCTTTTTTATCAAAGAAATCAGGTATAGAGTTAGTCAATGAAATTTTATTTTGTTTCTCACTTGCTTTCCAGTTGCATCTTTTAGAATAATCCATTGCGGGATATTTTTCAAAAGGATATTGCGCCTTCAATAAAGCAACAGTTATAATCAATATTAATATCAGAATTATTCGCATATCTTAAATGGAAACAAAATTAAGTATTTTTCAATATAGTTGATGGGGTTATGGTAGAACATTATTTTTGGGTATGTTTGCCGGATAAATCTATTTATGGAGTTTATATTGCGGGGTTTATTTTAGCATACCTGATTTCGTCGTAAAAGGTTCCCTTTTTATAAATTGCTTTTTTCAGAACCGCTTCTTTTTCGTATCCGCATTTTTCAAGCACCCGCTGCGAGGCTTTGTTAAATTCAAATACGCCGGCATAGATACGTATAAGTCCTAATTTGTTAAATCCGAATGTTGTCATAAGGTTTATGGCTTTTGTCATAATACCTTTATTCCAGAATGGTTCGCCAATGAAATATCCTATTTCGGCGCTGTATCTGTAAACATCGCTTCCTGGCGTCAAACTTATATTCCCCGCATATATGCCTTTATATTCTATTGCAAAGATTGTTTTTGGGTTTTGCTTTTCCACTATTTCAAGGAAGCGTTTGGCATCTTCTGCCGAATAGGGATGCGGAAAAGCATCCCGCAGGTTGATACTTACTTTTTCATTATTGGCATTTTTTACTATTTCATCAATGTCAGCCTCCTCTAATTCACGAAGGATAACATCTCCATCCATTGCTATTATCATTTTATAAACTTTTATAGATATGGCTTTATCTTTTGTCTTTCCAGTACCACCATTTTAGTTTTTCTTTTTCCTGTTTCTGCTTAGGTGTTTCTGCATAATAAACAGCGCACCGGTAAACATATAATAAACATCTGTCCTGTTTAATGCCCGCAAATTTATTAGATAAATCGTAAAGCAGTTCAGGGTCTTTACCTTTTAAATCGGATACTTTATGTATGCCTATATTCCATAAATCATTGGCTATAGATGCTCCTACACCGGGAATAACCCTTAATTCAAATAACTCCTTTTTCTTTATTTCATCAATATGTAGCATTTGCTTGTTAAATTATTCTAATGCTTATTGGTTTTATTTTTGGTAAAAAAAAGGGAGCTAAGTTTGCCTGAGACAATTGACTATTGTTTCCATTTTCCTTAGCTCCTTTTGATTAAATATGAAAAATCAAAATTAAGCGCTCTGAATAATCAGAGAGCTATAAGTTTTATTTTAACTGAGAATTTTTAATGTCAGGCGAACCCGGAGTATCTTTGGAAATAGCGTCTCTCATTTGAGTATCAGCCTGAATATTTTGCATTCTGTAATAATCCATAACGCCGAGATGACCGGTTCTGAAAGCATCGGCAATAGCAATAGGAATCTGGGCTTCGGCTTCAATAACCTTAGCTCTTGCTTCCTGCGCTTTGGCTTTCATTTCTTGTTCAAGAGCGACAGCCATAGCACGTCTTTCTTCAGCTTTAGCCTGCGCTATATTTTTATCTGCATTAGCCTGGTCCATTTGAAGTTTAGCTCCAATATTGATACCTACATCAATATCTGCAATATCTATAGAAAGAATTTCAAAGGCAGTTCCGGAATCCAAGCCCTTGGCTAAAACGACTTTAGAAATTGAATCGGGGTTTTCCAAAACGTGTTTATGAGAAAGAGAAGAACCTATGGAAGTAACTATACCTTCGCCTACACGGGCAAGTATGGTTTCTTCGCCTGCGCCTCCAACCAATTGTCTTATATTAGCTCTAACAGTAACTCTGGCTTTTGCTATAAGCTGAATGCCGTCTTTGGCAACGGCAGTTACCGGTGGTGTATCAATAACTTTAGGATTAACTGACATCTGAACGGCTTCAAACACATCTCTTCCTGCGAGGTCAATAGCAGTTGCTGCTTTGAAATTAAGTTCTATATTTGCTTTATCAGCAGAAATAAGTGCATTAACAACAAGTTTTACTCTACCACCAGCCAGATAATGGGCTTCCAGGTCATCTCTTGTTAGTTTTAACCCGGCTTTGGTTGATGTAATCAAGGCATTGACTATAACTGATGGAGGCACTTTACGCCATCTCATCAATATTAGCTGTACCAGAGATATTCTAACTCCGGATACAAGTGCAGAAAACCATAAGCCTATAGGGATAAAATAAAAAATTATCCATAAGCCGAATAAACAGGCTATTGCTATTGCAATTACTATACCTGCAGAAAAATTTTCATTTAGTAATAAGACATTTAATAGATTCATAATTGTAATTATTGATTAATAGATTTATAGAATTTTAGATTTGTAGGGTTAGTGTTATAATTTTTCAACATAGATTTTATTTGATTCAATTTTGACAACTTTTATTTCGGTACCTGCGTCAATATAATCTCCTGTTGAATTAACCTCAAAATATTTTCCGTTTAATTGAGCCTTGCCAATAGGTCGCAGTTTAGATGATGCTTTGCCTGTATCGCCTAATTTTACTTCTGTTTCATCTATAACATTGACTTTACTGTCAATATTTGAATTAAGCATTACTTTATTCCAGGTTTTAGACCTTAGAACAAGAATAAATGCAAGAAAGGAGAATAGAATAGTACCTGCAAGAGTTAGATTTCCGGCTAAACTGCCATAAGAAGAATAGCTGCCATATATACCTGTAATCATTAGCAGAACTCCAAGTATGCCAACAACAACGCCCGGAACTACAAGTATTTCAAGGATAACAAAAAGCATCCCGCCTAAGATTAATGATATGATTAAAATCCACGACATATTTTTTAATTTTGAATGTTTAATGATTAATGTTGAAGTATTGTGTATTTAGTATTGGGTATTGAGTATTGAGTATTGAGTATTGAGTATTGAGTATTGAGTATTGAGTATTGGGTATTAATGTTTAATGATACATTTTTTAATTTTGGTATTATAATATTATTTTTTATAATGTTTCATAGCTTCGGGCATAAAATCTCGCATAGCCTTAATCCTGTTAGCATCGCTGGGATGGGTACTTAAAAATTCGGGTACTTTTGCACCTGATTTTGAAGACATTTTTTCCCAGAAGTTAACAGCTTTATTAGGGTCGTAGCCAGCCATAGCCATAAAGAGTAATCCTAATTTGTCAGCTTCATATTCGTGCATCCTTGAGTAGGCAAGAATGCCTAAGGAAGAGCCGACATTGTAGCAAGTCAGAAAAATATTTTTAGTTAGTTCAGGTTTGTCATTAATAGCGACAGCGAGGCTAATGCCGCCTGCAACTGCAATCAGTTGCTGGCTCATTCTTTCGTTGCCGTGCCTGGCAACTGCGTGTGCAATTTCGTGTCCAAGTACTACAGCCAGACCTGTTTCGTCTGAGGTATAGGGAAGGATGCCTGTATAAACAGCTACTTTGCCTCCAGGCATACACCATGCGTTCACTTCGCTATTATTGATAAGGTTAAATTCCCATTTGAAATCACTAATACGTTTGGACATACCATTATTTTTAAGGTAATTTTCAACTGCTCCCGATATGTTAGTCCCTGTTCTTTTTACTAATTGAGTACTTGCATCTGAAGAAGCGACAGGGGGATTTTTTGTAAGATATTCTTTATAATTGGTAAGGCTCATACCTAATAACAAATTGTCAGGTACCATATTTAATTGTTTCCTGCCTGTTATAGGTACTTTGCTGCAATAACTTAAAGTTAAAAGCAATAGAGCGGATATTAAATAGATTTTTTTGTTCATTAGCAAAGTTTGAATTGTTTAAAGGTATGTTTAACTGAATATTTTATTCAATAATAGAATTTAAACCGCGGGTATTTATTTCATTATTCATAAGCTCAAGTATTTGCTTACGTTCTTTTTTAATACAGCATCTGCCTTTGTAATGAGTAATCAGGGCGCATTGTTCTGCCTGTTCTGACGAATGTTTACATACTTCCATAAGGGTTTCTATAACAAATTCAAAGGTATTATAATCATCATTCAGTAGAATAAGATTATGAAAGTCATCAGAATAGATATCAAAATTATGTTGTTCTTGTTTTTTTTCTTTTATCATTATTTGTATTTAAAAAACTGCACAAAATTAATAATTTTTTTAATTCTGTTATTATTTTTTTTCTAATTCCCTTGCTTTGTAAACAGGAATTTTATTTTTTCCCTGGAATGCAATTATAAAAGCATCTTTAATAGCATTAGTAATTATACTGTTTTTTAATTCATTAACTTCACTAAAGTTATTAAAAGTGCCTATTGTATAGATTATAAGACCTGTTTCGGTTTTGAAATATGAAATAGTTTCATTTATTGTTGCCAGGTAAGGAATTTTAATTGTTAAATCTGTTTCTCTTTTAAAAGCGCCTATCTGGACTTTATAAATTATTTTATTGTCATCAGTTAAATCAAGATTATCAATAACAACGGGTAGTTTATTAGCATAACTGATGTTAAGACTATCACTGAGTATAGTTTTAAGCTCAGCCGAACTGATGCGTTGTCCTTTATAGAAAACCACTACAAAAGCATCTTTTATTCCTTTATCAATAATAGCATTCTTAGCAGCAACTGCATTGTTTTTGTCTTTATAAATTCCTGAATAATATCTGTAATAGCCGTTGTTTAACAAATCATAGAATAATGGGGTAATATTTAATAATTGCTCGGAAGTTCTTACTTTGCCAAATACTCCTATTTGAACTGTATAAAACAATCCGGATATTTCTTCAATTTTATTTGCATTTGGATTTGAATAGTATTGTTTATTATTCTTAATTATAGTAGTTGTTTCTGACTTATCAGCCAGGATAAGACTGTCGGTTCTTTGTTTGTTTTTTCTTTGTTTATTTTTTGCAAGAGCAATACTATCTGTAGTTCTTTTTTTCTTTATTTGAGTTTGCACCAAAGCCAGACTATCTGCTTTTTTTCTATTAGCTGCCTGTTTGTTTTTGACTAATGCAAGGCTGTCGTTATTTCTTTTAACTTTTGCTTCCAGGTCTCTTATCTGAGTAATACTATCTGCTGCTTTTTTTGTTCTTATCCGGGCTTCTGACAGAGCAAGACTATCGGCAGTTCTTTTTGTTTTAATCTGCTGAGCTTTTATTAAGGCGAGGCTATCGGTAGTTCTTTTTTCTTTAGTTTGTTTTGTTCTGACAAAGGCTATACTATCAGATATTTTTTTGTTTTTAATCTGCTGCGCTTTTACTAAGGCGAGGCTATCTGTAGTTCTTTTTTCTTTAGTTTGTTTTGTTCTGACA
>JAGODS010000126.1 GCA_017998135.1 Bacteroidales bacterium | reverse complement strand
ATACTTAGCTCAACTCAAGCAACGGTCAGAATAGAAGATGATTTTGATATACCTGTACTAATATCTGAATTAATAAAGGTCCCTGAAGAATTTATAAAAAAAATTAATGGTACTGAAAATCAAGCTGAACAGACATCAACTTTAGGGTCTAAAACTATATCAACATCTGATAATATTCCTGAAGGTATTTATCTATCATTTATTCCTGTAAATCAGGTTGTAATTTTTTCTAATATTATAGAAATTTATATTATAAATAACACAGCAAATAAACTTCTTTATTCAATTCATTCTGAAAAAATTTTTAAAAATATTGTTCTTACAGGTATATTGGAAAAAAAATCAAAAATACCTATAGCTACTGTTAATTATAATGAATTAAAAAACTGGACAGAGTTTGTTATCCAGGTTATCTATGCCTGTAAAGATAAAATAATAGAGCCTGTCAGTGAACATATTAAGCTTGACTTATCATTATTACTAAAAGAAAGTAATTATAAAGACAATATTTTTTTTCAGGAAAAAGCATATACTATAATAATCAATGATTTATCCGAAGTTGAACAATTATTTACAGATGCTGAAGAAGAATATGAGGAAAATACAATAATTCCCGAACAATTAAATGATATCCTGCAAAAACAAAAAGAAGAACAAAACCAGATTGACAAACTAAAAGAGTTTATTTCTAAATATAAAACAGATGAAAAATCAGCCGTGATAGATATGCATATATGGGAAATTACAGAAAATTCAAATAAATTATCACCATCTGAAATATTTAATATTCAAATATCCTTTTTTAATAAATGCTTAGAAAGCGCATTATTAAATAAACTATCTAACGTAGTATTTATCCACGGAGTAGGCAATGGCATCCTTAAAAAAGAAATAAGATTAACATTAGCAAAAGATTATCCTGAAATAAAAGTTTTTGATGCGTCAATGGCAAAATACGGAGTAGGAGCTACCGAAATACAGATTCCGTTTAATTATTAGTTATTAGTAAATTATTAATGAGTAAAGATTAAGGAAAAATCTTTTAATTTTGCAGAATTAAAAATAAGCGTTTGTTTGTTCTATCGCTCCGAAAGTAATTTCGGGGAGGAAAGTCCGGGCAACACAGAGCACCCTACTTCCTAACGGGAAGGCATTGCAACAAACAATGACAGAAAGTGCCGCAGAAAATAACCGGATTTAAATATCCAAGGGTGAAAACGCGAGGTAAAAGCTCACGACGCGGGCTGGCGACAGTCAGCGGGGGTAAACCTTAGGGGTTGAAAGACCAAATATTCCGGGGCTTGAGGGATGCTCACCCGACCCGGTGGGTAGGTCGATTGAAGTTAATAGTGATATTAACTCCAGATAGATGATAGAAATCCTTAACAGGATACAGAACCCGGCTTACAGAACAGACGCTTTTTTTTATTAATATATCAAAAAAGATTCTAATAACAGCATAATTTATAATCATTTATCTTTTATGAAAAAATTATTACTTGCCACAATTTTAAGTATAAGTATAGTATTAAGTTTTTCTCAGAATAAACTGCTAACAGCAGAAGATTGTATGAACCCTGCATTATATCCTGAGAGACTAAATCAGCTTCAATGGATCCCTTCTTCTAATAATTATACTTATATAAAAAATAAAGCTATAATTAAAGGAGATTTTAATAAAACCGATACTTTATTAAAATTATCAGACTTTAATAAGCTTTTAATTTCAATCAAGGAAAAAGAACTCAATGGATTTCCATCAATAAAATGGATAAATATTAATGAATTTACTTTTTCTATTCAAAGTAATTTTTATAAATATAATTTATCTCAACAAAACATTACATTAATCGGAAAAATAGATGAAAAAGCGGAAAATATAGATATTAACTATAAAACCCTAAAAACAGCATATACTATTGACAATAATTTATTTATTTCTAAAGGAGATGAGCAAGTTCAAATAACAAAAGATGAAAATAAAGAAATAGTCAACGGACAGACAGTTCATCGTAATGAGTTTGGAATTGATAAAGGAATATTTTGGTCGCCCCAAGGTAACTTTATAGCTTTTTATCGTATGGATCAGACAATGGTAACAGATTATCCCTTAGTTGACATAGGCTCAAGAATAGCAGAAATAGAAAAAATTAAATATCCTATGGCGGGGATGAAAAGCCACGAGGTTACTGTTGGCATATACAATTTAAAAACTAACCAAACAATTTACCTTAACACAGGCGAACCAAAAGAGCAATATCTGACAAATCTGAGTTGGAGTCCGGATGAAAAATATCTTTATATTGCAGTTCTGAACAGGGAACAAAATCATCTTAAATTAAATAAATATAATATATCATCAGGTAATTTAGAAACAACCTTGTTTGAAGAGAAAAACAATAATTGGGTAGAGCCTTTAAATGGATTATATTTTCTGAATAAAAATAAAGATTTATTTATCTGGCAAAGCAAAAAAGATGGGTATAATCATCTTTATCTTTATAATGATAAAGGAGAACAAATAAAACAACTTACAAAAGGCAAATGGGAAGTAATAGATATATCAGGTATTTCGCCTGATGATAAAGAAGTTTACTTTTCTGCAAACATTAGTAACCCTATAGAAAAACAGATATATAGTGTTGATATAAAAACAGGAAAAATAACAAGATTATCTGAAAAACAGGGAACACATTATCCTGTTTTTTCAACTGACTACAAATATTGGATAGATTACTTTTCAAATAAAAATACAGCATCAGAAGTATCAGTTTACTCAAAAGAAGAGAAAAAAATAAAAACACTGCTTGAAAATAAAGATCCATTAAAAGATTATAAACATGGAGAAACTACAATTTTCACAATAAAAGCAGAAGACGGTACAGACTTATATTGCAGACTAATAAAACCTGTTGATTTTAACCCTGAAAAAAAATATCCTGTTTTTGTATATGTTTATGGCGGTCCTCATTCGCAGCTTGTAACAGATAACTGGCTTGGAGGCGGAGGTTTATTTCTTAATTACATAGCCTCACAGGGATATGTTGTATTTACCCTTGACAACAGGGGAACATCTAACAGGGGAGCTGATTTTGAACAGGCAATATTTCGCAACTTAGGCGATAAAGAAGCAAAAGACCAATTTGAAGGTATTAAATATCTAAAAAAACTAAACTATACCGATACAACTGATTTTACAATTAACGGATGGAGTTATGGCGGTTTTATGACAATAACTATGCTATTGAAATATCCGGGAGTATTTAGGGCTGGAGTAGCAGGCGGACCTGTAACAGACTGGAAATATTATGAAGTAATGTATGGGGAAAGGTATATGGATACACCCGAAACTAACCCTGAAGGATATAAAAATTCTTCTCTGATTAATAATATAAATTCTTTAAAGGACAAATTACTAATTATACATTGCACAATGGATGATACCGTAGTATGGCAACAAAGCCTTTCTCTTTTAAAAGAAGCTATTAATAATGGTATTATGATAGATTATTTTGTTTACCCGGGGCACAAACATAATGTATCAGGTAAAGACAGAATACATCTATATAAAAAAATCTATGAATATATAAGCAAATAGCTCAATTTTTGAATAACAAGCTTAACTGTTAACTATTTACTTAAAAATTACCAAAAAAGTTAATAATTAATAAATTATTAATGAGCTATATTTTATTAATATAATTTTGCAACCAAATTTTTCAATCTATGAATATCAAAACAAGTTTTATTTTACTTTTAATATTAAGTTTTATAGCCTGCAAACAAAGCGGCGAAAAAAGCAGCAATGATGTAATTGCTCCAAATCCCAAAAAAGAAGTAAAAGAAAAAGTACATAAAATAGAATATCTAAATAGCAATTCATTTAAAGAAAAAGTATTTGATTATACAGGTAATAAAGAATGGGATTTCAAAGGTAACGCTCCTTGTATAATAGATTTTTATGCCGACTGGTGTGCTCCCTGCAGGAGTATAGCCCCTATTCTTGAAGAATTATCTAAGGAATATAAAGGGAAAATAAATATCTATAAAGTTAATGTTGATACAGAAAAAGAGCTGGCAATGGCTTTTAATGTCCAAAGCATCCCTATGCTTCTTTTTTGTCCTGTGGATGATAAACCTTCAGTATTAAGAGGTGCAGTGCCTAAAGATGTAATTGTAGAACAAATTAACAGCAAATTATTAAACAGTATAAATACCAAATTATAATTTTATGGAATATTTAACCAATGAAACATTTAAAAGCAAAGTATTCAATTATGAATTAAACAAAGAATGGAAATTTGAAGGAGAACTGCCTTGCATAATAGACTTCTACGCAGACTGGTGTGGTCCCTGCAAAATGATAGCTCCCATTCTTGAAGAACTATCTAAAGAATATACAGGTAAAATAAATATATATAAAATAAATACAGAGCAGGAACACGAATTATCGGCAATATTTGGTATTCAAAGCATTCCTTCCCTGTTATTCTGCCCAAAAGAGGGAAAACCTGGTATGTCTATGGGCGCTATGTCTAAAGAAGATTTTATAAATGCTATAGAAACTCATCTTTTGGCAAAAAAATAGTTTATTATTAAAAGAGACTATAATTTAAAGAGTTTAAACCTGAGATATTTTGGTGCATCCATAAAGCCGGAATTTATTACACAGAGTTATAATAAATGATTTTTTATCAAATCAGATATTTGGATGGATACAAATTACTTTAAGTGATAAACTTTCTTATGACAATAAAACAAAGATATAAACTCTTTATAGAATATTTCAGCAAGCACAGACCTGATGCAGAAACAGAACTTATTTACAAAAGTCCTTTTCAACTATTGGTCGCTGTAATATTATCAGCGCAATGCACAGATAAAAGAGTAAACATTATTACAAAAGAACTATTCAGTAACTACCCTGATGTATATAGTTTTGCTAAAACAGAAGTTGAAAATGTTTTCAAACTTATCAGCTCCTGTTCATATCCAAATAATAAAGCAAAATATATAGTAGAACTATCAAAAACCTTAGTAGAAAAATACGGAGGACAGGTACCCAAAAATGTTGAAGAATTAATGCAATTACCGGGAGTAGGCAGAAAGTCAGCCAATGTAGTAGCTTCAGTCGCTTTCAAAATACCCGCTATGCCTGTTGATACACACGTATTCAGAGTAGCAGCCCGCATAGGACTCACTCAAAATGCCAAAACACCTTTACAGACAGAAGAGCAACTCGTAAAACATATACCAAAAGACAAATTAAACCTTTCTCACCACTGGCTAATACTCCACGGCAGATATATTTGTCAGGCAAGAAAACCTAAATGTAAAGACTGTGGTATAAATAATTTTTGTGCATATTTTACTAAAAACTAACCCTCTACAGCACTGCTTCTATTTATTGTCCTCTGCTCGTAGCTGACGGATAAGAATTCAAAATTGTATCAGGGCTTCAGCCCTTATATATTACAAATATACAGAAATTATTATGAAACTAAAGCCACAAGGAAATACTACTTATACTCCTATAATAAATTCAGTCGCAAGCAAAAAAAGGCAGGGTGTGGACGTCCTGCCGTATTATGTGGAATTGCCTTTAGAATTTGATGAATTTGCGGGTGGTGGTAGAGTTGGGGGATTGGATGCGGACGAGATAGAGACCTGGCGGGAAGGAGCGGGTGTTGATGGTGATAGTGGTTTGAGCGTTATGAGCGGTTTGGGGTTGAGAGTTTTGAGGGCTTTGGGTTTGGAAGACAACCGTGCCGTGGATGTCGTAAACGGTGATTAAATGTTTCACATTTTGGAAATGTGAAACATTAATTGTGAGTTCGTCGGTGCAGGGATTGGGATATAAGAGTAAGTCGGTTTTAGTCTCGGGGGCGCTTTTGATAGTAGTAAATAGCGAGGGAGCTAATTTGGCGATAAATTTAGATATTCCTTTTTGGGCAATTTTTATAGTGTCAAAGTTGACAGTATCTGTAAATTGCCCTGTTAAATAAATATTTCCAAATTTATCACAATGTAAAGATCTAATAAAGCTGGTATAGCCATCGGTTTCAATGCACTTCACCCAGTTAAACTTTCCGCTTGAATCGTATTTGGTAATATATATACCTTTATCACAAGGGACAGTAACAGTATCAAAAGCAAAGGGTTGCTTGTTAAACCAACCCCCAATATAAACATTGTCTAAACTATCAGTTGTTACTGAATAGCCATAAACAGTTGCATTTTTACTTGCAGCCCTGCCCCAGATTCTATTTCCATCAGAATCATATTTTAAAACGCAGACATTAGTGCCTTTTTTGCTGTATAAGGTATCTTTGCCAAAAATCAACGAATCACTTAAAATATTGCCTACAATATAACAATTATCCTTGTTATCAATCGCAATAGTAGCAGCTTCTGCCCTGGCTTTTTCGTTAATAGCCCATAAAGTTTTACCCTTAGAATTGAATTTAGCAATAAAATTACTTTGAGAACTCATTTTTGTTAAAGTAATAGTATCAAAAGAAATATATTTAGCATCAAAATATCCTGTAAGGAAAACATTATCTTGTTTATCAATAGCTATTCCGAGAGCCCAATTAAAGTCAGCACCACCATTGCCTGCTACTTTTCCCCACAAGGCTTTACCATCAGCGCTAAATTTGGCAATAAATAAATCGAAGTACATATCTCCGCAAGCCTTAGATATTTTATATAATTTAATTGTATCCAATAAAATATATTGAGCCTGTAAACAACCTGCAATATAAACATCACCTTTAGAATCAACTGCAGTAGCCCAAGGTTCAGCAAAACCACATTCGCCACCTGCACTTGTAGCCCAAATAAGTTGTCCATCTGAACTATATTTTACTATAAAAGCATCCGCGGTTTGAAGAGGATTACCTTTAACCGTTAGTTTGTATTTACCAAATTTACAATAGGGCACCTCTAAAAACTATTGTTTGTGAAAAATTTAAGAAAATACCCTTTTGCAAGGGTAAAAAACATTTTGTTACTATTGTATAAAAAAAAACAGTATTTTTTTATTTTTTTATATA
>JAGODS010000004.1 GCA_017998135.1 Bacteroidales bacterium | reverse complement strand
GGTAATATCAGGTTGGAATTTATCTTGTTTGGTCTTGTTTTGCTTGGTGTAGCTTTATTTCACCATAAGACTTTTTATGTTGCTCTTACAGGATTTATAGTTATTCTGATTTATAAACTTGTGTTTGACGCTCATTTTCATCTGGGAGAACATTTTTTTGGCACTTTACCTTTTAGTGAACAATTATTAGACAAACATAACAGGCAGGGCGAATGGCCTATTGTCTTAAATCTTTTAGGTTTGTTGCTCGGGTTTGCTATGTTGGCAAAAACTTTTGAGGATTCAGGCGTCCCTGATATATTACCCAAGTTTTTACCTTCAGGCTGGAAAGGTCCCTTTGTTTTATTATTTTTTGTATTTATTTTATCAGCTTTTTTGGATAATATAGCAGCAGCTTTAATAGGCGGCACAATTGCTCTCGTTGTATTTAAAAGAAAAATACATATTGGATATATTGCTGCGATTGTTGCAGCAAGTAATGCGGGTGGTGCAGGTTCGGTTGTGGGCGATACCACTACTACTATGATGTGGATTGACGGAGTCAGCGCTATCAATGTTCTTCATGCTTTTATCGCTTCTATTACTGCTTTAGCTTTTTTTGGCTGGTTTGCTTCTCATCAGCAATTTAAGCTACAGGGAGTTGTTAAAGCAGAAAGTTATAATGTTAAAATTGACTGGACAAGAATTTTAATTGTAGCTTTTATATTAATTGGAGCGATTTTAACAAATGTATTTTTTGATTTACCTGCTCTTGGTGTTTGGATAGCTATATTAATAGGCGCTGTAATCAGAAAAGCTCCCTGGCACGAGCTAAAAGCTTCTCTTTTGGGTGCTATTTTTCTTATATGCCTTGTTATGTGCGCTTCTATGATGCCTGTTGAGACTTTACCTGATGCTTCTGAAATGACTGCTTTTGTTCTTGGTTTTGTTTCCGCTGTGTTTGACAATATTCCTTTGACTAAGCTCTGTCTTGAACAGGGACATTATGATTGGGGCTTATTAGCTTATGCAGTTGGTTTCGGTGGCTCTATGATATGGTTTGGCTCTTCTGCAGGTGTCGCTATCTCAAGCAGAATACCTGAAGCAAGAAATGTAGGTCTCTGGATTAGAAAAGGCTGGCACGTTGCTTTTGCATATATTATAGGTTTTGCTGTTTTGTATGTCATTTGGGGTTGGGATCCTGCTGATAACAGAAAACATACCGAACCTGCCATTAACTGCAAATATCCTAACTGTAAAAATGCATTAGATGCGAAAAAGGAAGCTGAAGCTGCCAAATTGATTGAAAACAACGAAAATCCGGCAGAATAAATAATATATTTATAAAGCTGTGAGGTATTTAAAAATCTCGCAGCTTTTTTTCTTTTAAAAATAATTTTGGTGTTAAAAAAAACATAATTTTGCTGTCAAATAATTTTTATATTTATGAATAAAATAGTTGCTAATCAGATTCTTAGAGTTTTTTCTCTCTCTATTTTTTTCTTATTATTTTTACCTTTTATCAGCTTAGCAGGTTCTGGTAGTTCTATTCCAACCATTGGAGCAATTAGGGTTGAATTTATCCTTTTTGCACTTATCCTTGTTGGCGTCGCTATATTTCACGATAAAACCTTCTGGGTTGCAATAATAGGTTTGACAGTTATTCTTATCTTTAAGTTTATTTTTGATAATAATTTTCATTTTGTTGAGCATTTTCTGGGCGAAACACCCTTTGGGGAACAACTTATGAGTAAAGAATTGCGACAAGGAGAATGGGGTACTCTAATTAATTTACTCGGCTTACTACTTGGTTTTGCTATTCTTGCAAAAACTTTTGAAGAATCAGGTATACCTGAGGCTCTGCCAAAATATTTACCTTCAGGTTGGCAAGGTCCCTTAGTATTATTAGTCTTTGTCTGTGTTATATCTTCATTTCTTGATAATATTGCTGCTGCTCTCATTGGAGGGACAATAGCTCTGGTTGTTTTTAAAAATAAAGTTCATATAGGCTATATTGCCGCTATTGTTGCTGCAAGTAATGCAGGAGGTGCAGGTAGTGTTGTCGGGGATACCACTACTACTATGATGTGGATTGATGGTGTTAGTCCGTTTA
Source organism: Bacteroidales bacterium (assembly GCA_017998135.1). GTDB lineage: Bacteria > Bacteroidota > Bacteroidia > Bacteroidales > JAGODS01 > JAGODS01. The sequence goes on along the minus strand of JAGODS010000004.1, from coordinate 31,866 downwards.
ATGTTCTGCATGCTTTTGTTGCTTCGATTGTTGCATTAGTTATTTTCGGCTGGTTTGCTTCACATCAGCAATTCAAATATCAGCCTATTGTTAAAGTTGAAAATATTAAAGTGAAAATAGATTGGGGAAAACTACTGATTGTTCTTTTAATTTTAGTTGGTGCCATATTATCTAATGTATGGTATGATATGCCTGCTTTAGGAGTTTGGATTGCAATATTAATAGGTGCAACATTTAGAAAAACACCCTGGAAAGAGATACCTAATTCAATGCTCGGGACAATTTTCCTTTTATGTCTTGTTACCTGTGCATCCCTTATGCCGGTTGAAACTCTCCCTGATGCATCCTGGATGACCGCTTTTATTTTAGGTTTTGTGTCTGCTGTTTTTGACAATATTCCATTAACAAAACTATGTCTTGAACAGGGACATTACGACTGGGGAATGCTCGCTTATTCTGTAGGCTTCGGCGGCTCAATGATTTGGTTTGGCTCTTCTGCCGGTGTCGCTATCACAAACAAATTCCACGATGCAAGAAATGTTGGGTTATGGTTAAGAAAAGGCTGGCATGTTACATTGGCTTATGTTGTTGGATTTTTTGTGTTATATTTAATTATGGGTTGGGAGCCTGCAAGCAACAGAAAACATAAAGAACCTGCTATTGAATGTACTTATCCGGATTGTAAAATGGCTAAAGATTCTAAAGCTATTAAGCTTTATGATGAACAAAATAAAGATAAATCTGAATAAGATTAAAATATAATGTCAAAAGCTGATAATATAGAACATCCCGGTATAATTGAAAAAATAGAGAATAATACTATTTTTGTTAAAATACTTGCCGAGTCAGCCTGTATCAGTTGCAGGTCTAAAAAAATCTGTTCTATTTCTGATATTAAAGAAAAAATCATTGAAATTAGTTTTAATAAAAATAATAAATATAAAACAGGAGATAGAGTAACTGTGGTAATGGAAGCAAAACTGGGATTTCTTGCTCTTTTTTTAGGATACATTTTACCTTTTCTGATTTTAATTAGCAGTATAATTGCATTAAGTTATTTTATTAAAAATGAGCCTTTAACAGCTTTAATTTCATTTTTTTTACTTGCAGTTTATTACTTTATTTTATTTTTGTTGCGGCAAAAATTAAAAAAGAAGTTTGATTTTAAAATTAAAGAATATTAAATAAATCATAATAACAGTGAACACTACAGTTATATTATTTTCAGTAATAGCTTTATGCGGATTGGCAATAGCTTTTGCAGTAATTATATTTTTTGTTGAACAAAAATTTAAAGTTATTGAAGACCCTAAAATAGATGAGATACAGGCATTATTACCCGGAGCAAATTGCGGAGGTTGCGGTTTTGCAGGTTGTCGTAATTTTGCTGAAGCATTAGTAAAAGCAGGGAGTTTTGATAATCTGAATTGCCCTGTTGGCGGTAATGCTATTATAAAAGACATTTCTGCAATTCTTGGTATTGTCGCAGTCGAAAAAGCCCCTGAAATAGCAGTTGTTAGGTGCCAGGGTTCAAAACAGCACGCCCCTGTCAAAGTTAATTTTGAAGGCGCTGATAGTTGTTATTTTGCCAATCTGCTTTATGCAGGTGAAAGCGGTTGTCCTTATGGCTGCCTTGGACTTGGAGATTGTGTCGTTTCCTGCAAATTTGATGCTATTTATATTGATAAAACTACAGGCTTACCGGTAGTTTCCGAAGAAAATTGTGTCGCCTGCGGCGCCTGTGTCAAAGCCTGCCCACGCTCAATCATTGAACTAAGACTGAAGGGTAAGAAAAACAGACGTATTTATGTTGGTTGCATCAATAAAGAAAAAGGAGCAGTTGCTAAAAAGAACTGTGAAGTAGCCTGTATCGGTTGTGGCAAATGTGTTAAGGTTTGCAAGTTTGACGCTATTACTATGACTAATAATATAGCTTATATTAATTTTGAAAAATGCACTCTTTGCAGAAAATGCGCCGCCGAATGTCCTACTAATGCTATTGTTGAAATCAATTTCCCGGAAAGAAAACCTAAACCCGAATCGGAAGAAACTACAACTGTTGAAATTTGAAAATTCATAATTTATAATTTATGTTAAAGACTTTTAAATTAGGGGGTGTACATCCCGAAGAAAATAAACTCTCTGCAGGTAGTGCAATAGAAGTATTGGAACTGCCTAAAACAGCATATATCCCAATTTCACAGGTGTTGGGTGCGCCTTCAAATCCTGTTGTTGAAAAAGGAGCTAAGGTAAAGGTCGGTCAGCTTATTGCCAAAGGTGAGGCTTTTATTTCTGCCAATGTTCATTCTTCAGTTTCAGGAACAGTTTCTAAAATTGATGATATAACCGACGCTTCAGGATATAGGCGTAAGACTATAATTATTGATGTTGAAGGTGACGAATGGGACGAAAATATTATTAAAACAGATGAAATTATCAGAGAAATTAAACTTTCATCTGAAGAAATAATTAAAAAAATAAGCGAGATGGGTATAGTAGGGTTAGGCGGTGCTACTTTTCCTACTTATGTTAAACTTAAAATACCTGAAGGGAAAAAAGCAGATGTATTAATAATAAATGGTGTTGAATGCGAGCCTTACCTTACTTCTGACCATCGTCTGATGCTGGAAAAAAGCGAAGAAATGCTTACAGGAATTACTATTTTGATGAAAGCTCTTAATGTAAACCGTGCTGTTATCGGTATTGAAAACAACAAAGCTGATGCTATCGGACATTTACAAAATTTAATCAATAAAAATAATACTTATTATAAAGGAATAGAGGTTTGCCCTCTTAAAGTTAAATATCCGCAGGGAGGTGAAAAACAATTGATAAAAGCAATTACAGACAGGGAAGTACCTTCAGGCAAACTTCCTATTGATGTAAATGCAGTTGTTCAGAACGTGGGTACTGCTTTTGCTGTTTATGAAGCTGTCCAAAAAAATAAACCTTTGTTTGAAAGGGTTGTTACTATTACAGGTAAGAATCTTTCCCGACCATCTAATTTTCTTGTAAGAATTGGCACTCCTGTTAAAGAACTTATTGAAAAAGCAGGAGGTTTACCCTCTGATACAGGCAAGGTTATAAGTGGCGGACCTATGATGGGAAAGGCGCTTAATTCGTTGGATTCTCCAGTTGTTAAAGGTACTTCAGGATTGGTTGTTATGAAAACTGATGAAAGTCCGCGTCTTAAAACTGTAAACTGTATCCGTTGCGGTAAATGCGTTTCAGTTTGTCCTATGGGCTTGGAACCTTATTACCTCGCTGTCGTTGCTGCTAAGGAATTATATGAAGAGGCTGAAAAACATTCTGTTATGGATTGCATTGAATGCGGTTCCTGTATGTTTACCTGTCCTTCAGGGAGACCTCTGCTTGATTATCTCAGGGTTGGCAAAAATAAAGTCGGACAGATTATAAGAAACAGAAGCAAAAACTAATAATAAATAAAAATCAAAGCTCTGTCAGGCAAAGCTTACACGCTTAGTCCAAGACAATGAATAATTCACTAAAACTAAAAAATAATTAAAAAATTATGTCTTTATTAACATTATCAGGTTCACCACACGTACATTCAGAACAGGATGTAAAAAAAATAATGTGGGGTGTTGTTATCGCATTAATACCGGCAATGCTTATTTCTGTGGTTTATTTCGGGATAGATGCTCTGGTTCTGACACTAACATCAGTAATAGCCTGTCTTGCTTTTGAATATCTTATACAAAAATATTTATTAAAAGGGGAGGTAACTATTTTAGATGGATCAGCAGTAATTACAGGAGTACTGTTAGCATTTAACGTTCCGAGCAATTTACCTTTATGGGAGATTGTTATTGGTGCTCTTGTTGCAATAGGAATTGCTAAAATGACTTTTGGCGGATTAGGCAAAAACCCTTTTAATCCGGCTTTGGTTGGACGTGTTTTCCTTTTAATTTCTTTTCCTGTTGATATGACAACCTGGCCCAAGCCTGAACGATTTAATTTTCTTTCAGACGTAGTCAGCGGACCTACTGCTTTAGGAGTTCTTAAAGAAGGTTTAATGAAGAGCGAGACAGTTGAGCAATTATCTAATAATTTGCCTTCTTACAGTCATTTGTTTTTTGGTGGCGTAGGCGGTTCTTTAGGCGAGGTATCTGCATTGGCTTTGATATTAGGCGGAATTTATATGTTATATAAAAAGATAATCAGTTGGCATATACCTGTTTCATATATATTAACAGTTTTTATATTTACGGGTGTTTTATGGTTAATAGACCCGACAAGATATGCTGACCCGGTATTTCATTTATTAGCCGGCGGTTTGATGCTGGGGGCTATATTTATGGCTACTGATATGGTTACTTCTCCTATGACTTATAAAGGAATGCTTGTCTTCGGATTAGGTTGTGGTATTCTTACAGTGCTTATCAGATTATGGGGAGCTTATCCTGAAGGCGTTTCTTTTGCTATTCTATTGATGAATGTATGCACACCACTGATAAATAAAGGTTTTAAACCAAAGAAATTCGGAGGAACAATTAAATAATTTTAAAAAAAACATAACAACTCAAAGCTCCCCCTCTCCTTATCTAAGGAGAGGGTTGGGGTGAGGTTCAAACAACTATAATATATTAAATCTATAAATCAATAATTATTAGCTATGGCTAAATTAAAATCTTCACTAACAAATATGATATTATCTCTGACATTAATATCGCTTGTGATGTCAGGGGCTTTAGGCTTTGTATATTTAAAAACCAAAACGCCTATAGAAAATGCCAATAAAATGAAGGAAATGGAAGCACTTAAAAAAGTGGTGCCTGAAGGAATTAAATTTGACAACGATCCCTTTGCTGAAAAATATGTTGATGGTGAACTGGAATTTTATCCGGTTAAAATAGGAGATAGCCTTATTTGCACGGCAGTTAAAACTTTTACAGATAAAGGTTTTAGTGGCAGATTCACACTGATGACAGGTTTTTTGCCAGATGGTAAAATAACAAATATTGAAGTATTGGTTCAAAACGAAACACCCGGCTTAGGGACTAAGATGGCAGAGCCCGGTTTTAAGAATCAATTTATAGATAAAAACCCTGAACAATTTAAGTTAATAGTAAAGAAAGATGGCGGTGATGTTGATGCTATTACGGCAGCTACTATCAGTTCACGCGCTTTTTGCGATGCAATTCAAAAAGCATATAACAGTTATAACAAGAAAGGAGAAACAAAATGAGCCAATTAAAATATTTTACCAATGGTATTTTTAAAGAGAATCCCTCTTTTGTTCTTGTTTTAGGAACTTGTCCCGCTCTTGCAGTTACATCATCAGCTTTTAACGGAGTTGGTATGGGGGCTGCCACTACTTTTGTGCTTTTATGCTCTAATGTTATTATTTCATTAATTAAAAATTTTATTCCCGACAAAGTCAGGATCCCTGCTTTTATAGTAGTAATAGCTACTTTTGTTACCATTGTAGATATGGTGATGCAGGCATTTACGCCAGATTTATATAAATCACTCGGAATTTTTATTCCCTTAATAGTTGTAAACTGTATTATACTTGGCAGAGCAGAAGCCTTCGCTCAAAAAAACTCATTATTACCATCAATATTAGATGGTCTTGGTATGGGTATAGGTTTTACTCTTGCTCTTGCTATAATGGGCAGCATAAGAGAAATACTTGGTAATGGGAGCATTTTTGATGTCAGACTATTGTCTCAGGAAACAAAAACAATGTTGCTTTTCATAATGCCTCCGGGCGCTTTTATTACTTACGGATATCTTATTGCTATTTTTAATAAAATAAAAAAATAAAAAAACCAAATCTCCCCCTCTCCTTAGATAAGGAGAGGGCTGGGGTGAGGTTGACAAAAATATATAACCAATTCAAAAATTAATAATATGGAATATTTTAGCATAATTATTTTAGCTTTATTAGTAAATAATGTTGTATTAGCTCAATTTCTGGGAATATGTCCTTTTCTGGGCGTATCACAAAAAATATCAACAGCCGTGGGTATGGGAGGTGCCGTTATCTTTGTTATGGCACTTGCAAACCTTGTAACCTATCTTATACAATATTTTATACTTGCACCGCTTGACATAACTTTTATGAGAACAATAACTTTTATTCTTGTTATTGCTTCTTTAGTTCAGATAGTTGAAATAATACTTAAAAAAGTAAGTCCGCCGCTCTATCAGGCATTAGGTATTTATCTACCATTGATAACGACTAATTGCGCAGTGCTCGGTATAGCTATACTTGCAATAAAGAAAGATTATAACCTTGTTGAGAGTGTTGTTTATGCAAGCTCAACGGCAGCAGGGTTTACTCTTGCATTAATACTTATGGCAGGTATCAGAGAACAACTTGAACTAAATGATATTCCTAAGGGGATGAAAGGTTTTCCTATTGCCCTTGTTACAGCAGGCTTGCTTTCGCTTGCTTTTATGGGCTTTACAGGCCTGGTTAAATAATTTTCAAATTAGCAGATTTTCAAATTAGCAAATAAATATATGGCAGATTTAAAAACAAAATATTTAGGTTTGGATGTAGCAAGCCCTGTAATTATTGGTAGTTCAGGCATAACTGCTTCTATAGATAATATAATCAAATTAGAAAAACTTGGTGCAGGGTCTGTGGTTCTTAAATCCCTTTTTGAAGAGCAGATTATGATGGATATAGATAATCTTTATTCCAATAATCACCCGGTTATTAATTATCCCGAAGCGGATGATTATATTAATTATTACAGCAAGCAAAACAGCTTAGACGAGTATCTTGTTCTTATCAGAAAAGCTAAAAATGCTGTTAAAATTCCTGTTATAGCAAGTATAAGCTGCACTTCCGCCAAGGAATGGGTTAGTTTTGCAAAAGAAATGCAAAAAGCCGGGGCTGATGCTCTTGAGCTTAATGTTTTTTTTCTGCCCTATAACATTGATAAAAGCGCCGAGGACTATGAAAAATTATACTTAGACATAATTACAGAAGTTAAAAAGCAGGTAACTATTCCTATTGCTCTTAAAATTAGCTATTATTTCTCTTCACCTGGCAATTTTGCCAAAAAGATGTCCTGGACAGGAATTAAAGGATTAGTGCTTTTTAACAGGTTTTTGTATCCTGATATAAATATTGATAATTTTGAAGTAATAACTAGCTCAAATATTTACACCCGCCCCGAAGATATGGCTCACACACTGCGCTGGATTGCTTTGCTTGCTAATAAAGACGCTATTAATGTTGATTTGATTGCTTCTACCGGAGTTCATAGCAGTTCTGATATTATCAAACTCTTGCTTGCAGGTGCTGACGGCGTTCAGATTTGCTCGGTTCTTTATAAAAATGGTATAGATCAGGTTGCCTCTTTTATCAATGAACTCAACCTTTGGATGGACAAACATCAATTTGCCAATATAGAGCAATTCCGTGGCAAGATGAGCCGTAACAAAATACAAGACCCCACCCTCTACCAGCGTTCACAATATATGCGATACAACCTGCTCAGCAAGTAAACAGTATTGGGTATTGAGTATTTAGACGAAGCGTATGCATTTCACCTAATAAAGTTTTGATACTGCGCCTCTTTGTTTTCTAATCTTTTACACAACGAACAGAATTGCCGTAGGAGCGTAAAGGACTGAAACGAAACACCTCGCTATAGGCATTGCTAAGATAATGATCCCAGGCAAAACCGCCGCTATAAGGAGTACTCGTCCAGAAAACAGCATAACCATTTAAACTTATAAATACTCCGTTTTCAGCCCGATAGCCCCCTGCTAAAGCAGTAAATCCACTGCTATTTGTCGCACCTGTATTTGGTTTGTCCCAATGAACAAACCCGCTTTCTTTTAATTTGCCGCCTTCATCGGTCCCACGCCAGGCATTTTGCTTATCAGCTTCGCTCTGACTCATACCCAGATAGATCTCAAGTTCTTTCCAATCATCATCGCTCGGTATGTGCCATCCTATGGGACAAATACCCCTCCCTTTTTCACCCTCAATATATTGCATCATCTCATTCCATTGATATAAACCGCCATAAACCGCACAATTTGACTCTTTATCTTCGTAACAATATTTTTCTACCATACTATTATTAGTTTGCTCCTGGCTACCATTTATCTTGACACCAATATTAAGATTTTGCATCATCCAAAGCTGCTCGCCTATCCCTATAACTGCATAATTATTATTATCGGCATCTTTACATTCAACAAAATTAAAGGTTATTTCCTCGTCCTTAGAAACTGTTTGCATTACAACTGTTAAATAATTATCAGACTTGCCAGTTAGCTTCAATAAATCGCCCGCATTATATTCCATTTCAATTATAGATTTGCCCGTTTTTTTTATATTGTTTTTTGCTTTGACAGCTTTATTCTCAGGCTGTTTTATTTCTCTTTGACTTATTTTTATAGAAAATTTATTCTCTTTGCTTTTGTTTGTACTTAATATTTTTACATTATAAAACGTAGAGCCTGTATTTATTTTAACTAAATAAACCCCGCCGCTCAAACCCTTCAAAATCAAACACTGACGACCCATATCAAGTTCCTGCTCTGACCGAAACAACTCTTTACCCGTAATATCAATGACTGTAATAAGTACTTTTTCCCGCATAAACAAATCAAATTCTACAAAAGTATAATCCTTTGCTGGATTAGGATAAATCTCTATGCTCTTATTCCCCGATACTTTATAATTGTTTATGCCAACTGAAGAAACAAGTTTTAACATATCACTGCCAGCTATCTGTAATTTAGCATTCGTTTGGAGATTATAAACAAGTACACTATCAACCTTATCACTGGCACCTGCTCCGGTAAAACTAAGTTGATATACCTGCGAATTTAATCCAATAGCCGATAATAACATTAACATTATCAATACTGTTTTTTTCATATCTTTAAATTTTTCTGCAAAGATAATATTTTTGATTTTATTGTTAAGAAAAATACACAAAATTTACAAATATAAATGTTTGACATTTTGTAAATGAGAAACATTTAATTTCCTCCTTACTTTCAAAAAAATATATAAGTTTGTAAACTCTTTTTTTTAATACTTATGAAACATAAAACTCTATTAGCTTTAGTATTTTATACTATTTTAAGTACTGCTATTTTATATGCAGGCAAAACAAATCTGGATATAATGCAGCTTAAAGACTGGAAGATTGTTAGTTCGCAGGACGCAATTGAATCTGAGGTTTTTGCTGCACAGGAATTTCAGAGCCTTTTTCAACAGGCTACTGAAATTAAACTTGAGATTGTTAATACACCTGCGGAGAGAAATAATATTTTTATAGGTTTTTCAGAAGGTCTGCTTAAATCAGATGCAGGCTTTGAAATCAAAGACCTTGGCAGCGAAGGCTTAAGAATCAAAATAACAAAAAACAACATAGCCATCGCAGGCGGCAGACCAAGAGGGACTCTCTACGGCGTTTACGAATTTGCAGAAAAATATCTTGCTGTCAGATTTTTAACCTTTGACCATACTTATATCCCTCCTATTAGAAAAGAAATAGTAATCCCTTGCGAGACTTATTTTTACAAACCCTGTTTTGTTTACCGCAATACTTATTACAAAGAAAATATGCTGCATCCTGAATTTTCAGTGCGTCTGAGAAATAATTCCTTTGCTAAAGAAGCCAAATATGGCGGGATGTATGAGATGACTTTTATAAGTCATTCCTTTTACAGACAACTGCCTGTTGATAAATTTGGCAAGGAACACCCTGAGTATTTTGCCGAAGTGGGCGGTAAAAGGCTGCTGGAGGCTTATGGCGGCGGTCCGCAGCTTTGCGTTACCAATCCTGAAGTTATTAGAATAATGACAGATGCTGTTATAGCCGAAATAGAAAAGCATCCCGAACAAAAAAATGTTAGCATAGTTCAAAATGATAATCAATATTACTGTATGTGTAAAAACTGCGAAGCTATAAACCAGAAAGAAGCTTGTCCTATGGGTTCGCATCTTGCACTTGTTAATGCCGTTGCTGATAATATAAAAAGCAAATATCCCGATGTGAAAATAGGAACCCTTGCTTATCAATATACACGCAAAGCGCCTGCAAACCTTGTGCCGCGTGATAATGTGATGGTTCAACTTTGCAGTATAGAATGTAATCTCCTTAAACCATATTACGATAAAGGCAGTGAGATGAATGTTGAATTTGCCAAAGACCTCGCCGCCTGGGGCAAAATATGCGAAAATCTATGGATATGGGATTATATTGTGGATTATAATTGTTATGGCTTACCTTTCCCTAATCTTAAAAGTATTGGTGCAAATATAAGATATTACAGGAATGTTAATGTTAAGGGTGTATTTATGGAAGCCAATTACCAGTCAACAGGTGAACTCAGCGATTTGAGAAACTATATTACCTCTCGCTGTTTATGGAATCCCTCCTTAGATAGCTGGGAACTGACTAAAGAATTTTGCGAACTGCACTATGCTAAAGCAGCAAAACCTATTTTGGAATATTTAGAAACTCTTCATAAAAATATTGATAAATATAATCTGAAAGCAAAATTTAATGCTACTCCTAAAGAGATAGGATTGGATGCCAAACTTTCAGAATATATTATGAATAAATATGAAGAAGCTTTAAAACTGGCTGATAACGACATTGTAAGGGAGAGAGTTGAAAAGGCATCACTTTGCGCTATGGTCGCTTTTATTGAAACTGCAAGGGGTGAGGTTGAATATCAAAATAATCGCCTTAATTTTAAATCGTCTGAAAAATATAAACAGGTACTGACCAAATTCCCCGGACTGGCTAAAAAGTATGGTATGAATTATTATTTTGAAGATGAAACAGGGAAAATTGATGTGATAGAAAAAGATTTTAATAATGAATTAGCTGTTTACAAAGCAGGTGGTCGCCCTGCTTCTCAATTATTGAATGAAAACTGGCGAATTACTGCTCTCAACGGGGAAGATGGGAAAATTGCCGAGCTTTATAATGATAATGAAGATATTAATCTTCTGCCCGCTTTTAAAAATAATCTTAAAAATGGTTTTATTTCTGAAACATTTATTAAAGGCAAAAATGATAAAGATAGCATTAAATACATTGCCAGGACGGAAAATAATTTTATTGAATTAGCTGCTAATCTAAAAAATGGTACTGAAGTTTTAAAAAAGATAGTTTTACCTGCTGATAAGCCAAATAATATAATCTTTAGTTACCTGCTTACAAATAATGGCGATTCAGTTAGAACATACCAGTTAAAAGTAGCTCCTGTTTTTGAAACAGGAACAAGAACCCGCAATAGTGATATTATAAGAGCTTTTGTTAAAGGTCCTAATAAATATTTACAGTTTAACAAAGGAATGATACATAAACACGGTCCTGATGAAAAAATGCTTATTCAATATAAAGACGGTGGACTGATGGCTTTTTTCAATTATGAAAAGAAATACGGTATAATAGAAAGCTATGACAAAGAGCAGGTTGAAGAACTTGATGCTGCCTGGATGGATAGCGGTTCTCAAATGAAACTGGGCTTTAATACAAAGGAATTTACTTTAAAACCCGGTCAGAGTTATAGCTTTGGCTTTGTATTAAGTTTTATTAAAGTTTTTGAATATTAAATTATTTTAATCTAATATGGACGAAGCGTGGACGCTTCGCCTTACAGAAATGTTTTGCTTAATGACAGCGCTTTGCCTCAAATATAACAGGTCTCTAAGACCTGTTATATTTTTTTATCATAGATTGCAAAATGTTATACATTTTGTAAATGTGAAATATTTAACTCCCTCCTTGCTTTCAAAAAATATATATAAGTTTGTAAATTCTTTTTTTAATATATCTATGCTCAATCAAATCAAATATATTCCTGTCTTATTAATCTTTTTATTATATTCTTTTTCTTTTGCTCAACTACCAAAAGACTCACTGCTGCTTTCCAAAACTAACCAACAGTTTTATTCTTTTAGTAACAGCTATTCAGGCGACAGGACAACTTTAAAAAATGCCAAAGAACAAAATTTGATGGACAGTAATAAACGTAAAATATTTTATAAAGAGACCGTAATCATTGAAGAACCGATGATTCAAACCGATGCCAAAAGAGCTGGCAGCAGAATTATTATCCGGGGAAATAACCTTAATAGCGAAATATTGGTTAGTATTGACAATAAAAGCACAGCACGAAAATTTAATCATAGCCGTTTGTGCTGGAAAATTAATGATAAAGGCTATTTTTATAATAATGTTATCAGTATTAAAGGCTTTGATAAAGTGATTATAGAAAATATTTCGCTTGAGCTTTACGACCCTGAACTTATTAATGGTTTTGAAGATGTGAAGGATTTGAAATTCACAAACAATAGCACTATTAAGATAGATGACTGCAAAAATGTTGAAATTAGGGATTGCTATTTTGCAGGTATTGCAAGACGTTATCATCTGGAAATTGTTAATTGTCAGAATACTTTTATTGATAGGGTTGAAATAGCGGGACTTAAATTTGGCAATAACTATAATAACCCTGACAGTATATATTATGTTTGCGGAGGAGGGATTAATATTAAAAATGATAAATTTAAACCTGGTGATGCTGTTGAAGGCTTCCTGAATGTAATTCAGAACTGTTATATTTATAATAATAGTCCTTTTCCCGGTGAAATCAACAACAGGGACGGAATAAATACCTCTGTCGCTGCCAATACCTTAATCTTTAACTGTTTTATAGAAAATTGGGGTATAGGTTACTATAAAGGAAAGGGAGGTGCCGATTGTGCTATAGATATTTCAGAACCTGCGGTTCCAGTTAGTATTAAAAATTATGTTTTCAGAGCCGAACATAATATTTTCAAAAATTGTAAAGCTGTTAAAAACAGTTATTCTTATTTCAATAAAGAGGGTTGTAATGATTATACAATGAGCGATACAATAATTAATAGCAAATTAAAAAGGGAATATAAGCTGATTTCAATTAATAATTTTGATTGTATTGTACATCTGTATTGCGGCAATAAATATATAAATACAGCTATCTGGGATTATTGTTACGGTTATAGTGTTTATTATCTTTATGAAAGCTTTGTTTTTGATGATTCGGCTTCAAAGAAATACCTTTATAAATATGAAGGTGATAAGCTTTCAAGAACTGTTTTTAAAAATAATGTTATTATGTTAAACATTAAGACTTCCAATTTTAAGCTATATAATATTAGGAATTTTAATGAGGACAAAGGCTCAAAAGAGGATATTATAAACTTAGAAATTGATAATAATTATTATCTTTTTAAAACCGAACCTGCCGTATTGATAAATTTTGTAAATAATAAAACTCTTAACATAAAAAACGAGCAACAACTTAAACTTAATAAAATAGATAATAAAAGTTTGTTTGAAATGAAAGAAAACTTTAACAAAACTTACTCGCTGCTGCCCGAAGAACTTCTCAAATATAAAAAACTGCTTAATAAAAATATTATAACAAATAACCCCGCTATAATCATCCCCCGTTCAGAAACTTTATTAAAGAATTAGATATTAGAATATCTTTAGAACTTAGTACGATTTAGACGGATAGGAATATTATTTTATCACTATATAGAGCAACTCCTGAATTTATTACTATTATTATGAAAAATCCAGGCATTGGCTTAGGTCAGGTTTTATAGAATTATACTGTTAGAAAATTCATTAAAATTATTTTATAAAAAGTAATTTTTATTTTTTGTATATTTGCAAAATTATTTAATAAGAAAAAGGAGAACTAATTATGAAAAAATTTAACTTATTCTGTTTGTTTGTTTTATGTATTATAGCAATTACAAAGCTTCAATCTCAGCAAATTAATTTAAGCTATAATTATTCCTCTCAACCCAAACACTATCTTTTTAACGGACTTCACTGGAACTGGGATACTATTGTTATTTATAACAATTCTAACTTTAAAACTGAAAGGATTTCGCAGAATTTTGATATTAATTGCAAACTTACTACTTTATTAGTTGAAAATTGGATTAATAATGCCTGGCTTATATATTCCAAAGAATCTTATACCTACAATATAAGTGGTTATACATTGACTAAAACTATAGAATTTTATGATAATAATGTTTTGATTAATTCCTTAAAATCTACTTTTACCAATGATGCTTCAGGAAATATTACTTCAGAAATTATTGAAGAATGGAATAATAATATATGGGAATTTACTACAAAAAACTCTTATACTTATGATGCCTATAATAATTTATTGACTTATGTTGAAGAAGACTGGTATGATAATAAATGGTCTTTATATAAGAAATATACATATACTTACGATAATAATAATTTCCTTGCCAGCGAAACTGTAGAGAAATATGAAAACGATCAATGGGTTGGAGAAACAAGACATAGTTATATCAATGATTCTAATGGAATGAGATTAAGCGATACTTACGAGGAATGGCAGACTTATCAATGGGTAATTTTCTATAAAAATACATACTCCTATAGTCCTTCTAAAAAACTCCTTATTGATTTAAGACTTGACTGGCAATCGGATGAATGGGTTAATTACTGGAGAAAAGTATTTGAGTATGACAATTCTGATAATTTGTTAACTATTATCAGAGAAAATTGGAATAATAATTTATGGAATCCGGACGAAAAATGGTATTATTCTTATGACGGTAGCGGAAATATGCTTACTGAAACATATTCTTATATGCAAAGCGGTTCCTGGGGCGACGACTATAAAAAAACATATACTTATGATAATAACGGGAATTCTATAACAGGTATTTATGAAAAATGGGTTAATGATGTTTGGGAACCAAGTATGTATAATCTGTCCCTTTACTCAGAAAAAACCAAATTTTATAATTTAAGTTATGCTCACAAATACAAAGCCAACTGGAGTCCCTGTAAAATTAATTCAGTTAAAGATAATCTTATAAGTTCCTCCTTTGATATTTACCCTAATCCTGCTGATAATTTTCTTATTATTACCCTGAAAAATTACAAATTTAATATAGAAATCAGGAATATTACCGGTTCAAAGGTATATTTTAAAATTCATAATTCCTCCGATAAAATTGATATATCAGGTTTAAATGACGGAATATATTTTCTGACTCTATTTTATAATAACAAAATAGAAACATCTAAACTTATTATCAGGCATTAAATTTTTTAGAACTTTAGGCATTCTCATCAATTTTCTATTTTATATAAGGGGAATTAGCTATAAAATATTAATAAAGATAATCCTTTCTAATCGGATACTTTTTTTAAGGAAAAATTAATTATCTTTTAGAAAACGATAATTCTTTTATTAAATCTTTTAAAATCAATTATTGTATATTTCTCAATTATTTTATTATCTAAAATCACTTGTAAATTAGTCCCATACCAATCCTAACAGTCAAAATATTCTGTTGTTGTTTTAAAATATGAATAAATTAAATCATATTGTTTTTGAATTTCATTTTTCATATTTATAATTTGAATTGTGTAAATTTTTGAGAAATAGATTAAAAAAAGCCTATTTTACTAAGGTAACTGAGCCTATGTAAAGATGTTTATGACCATTAGTTTCTTTAACTTTAATTTTGAAAACATAAACACCTGGCTGGACATATTTTTTTTCAAATTTACCATCCCATTTACCTTGTGGGTCTTTGCTATCAGGAGGAGTTACAGGGGGGGGTTTTGTATAGAAGATAGTAGCGCCCCACCTGTCAAAGATCCAGAACTCAAAAGAACTAATATCAAAATTGCTTAAAACAGGTCCGAATAAGTCGTTTAAACCGTCTTCATCAGGCGTAAAGGCTGAAGGTATTATGCAAATAAATTCTTCAGTTACTGTTATATATCTTGATGTTGAATCTATGCAGCCATAAGGGTCGCTGACTATGAGAGTAACTTTATAAGTTCCTGTGTTTTCATAACTATGCGAGGGGTCTTTTTTATTAGAGTAACTATTATCGCCAAAGTCCCAGCTCCAGGTGCTTGCTCCCTGGGATAAACTTGTAAAATTAAAATTGGCATTTAGTAAAGTAGCAGTTTCAGGATTGACATAGATTACAGCCTTAGGACCGGATATACTTGATATTATAACTGAATCTGTCAGGACGCAACCATCTCTTGTTATAGTTACTTTGTATGTACCTGCCCTCAGATTATTAATAGTATCGCTGATTTGTCCGTTGCTCCATAAATAGCTGTAGGCTATTGTATCAGGCGGATGAGAAATATAAGCTATACCATCTCCTTTATCGCAATGTTCTTCTGTTGCTCCTTTTGAAAATTGAAAAGTACCGGTAGATTTAATAACAGCAGTCGCAATCACAGTGCAGTTATTACTGTCAGTAACAGTAACTGTGTAAGAACCGCTGGCGAGATTAACAGCAACGGAAGAATCCTGGGGTGGAATGGTATTCCAAAGATATTTATATGGAGTTGTTCCGCTGGTAACAACAACCTTAGCAGTGCCGTTTTGTTTGCCGCAGTAAACATCTGAAGTAGAGCTAATGATTGCTGTCGGTGCAGGCGAACCGTTTATTATAACCGAATCCTTTCCTGTACAACCTATTTTATCCGTTACAGTTATGTAATATTTCCCGGCAGAGACGTTTTTAAGTATGGAATCGGTTTGCTGAGGTGTTGAACTCCATTTATAGGTAATAGGTTTGGTTCCGCCATTAACAACAACAGAAGCGCCGCCGTTTTTCAATCCACAGGTCTCATCGGCTGTTTTGCTTATATTTAAATTAAGTCCCGCTCCTATATAGACAACAACCGAATCGGAAGAACTACAGTCAAACTGATTGGAAACAGTAACATAATAGGTTGTTGTAACAGTTGGAGCAGCCACAGGGTTTGCTATATTAACATCGGATAAATCGGTTGAAGGCTTCCATTTATATTTGGTTCCGCCGCTGGCATTCAATTGCGCTGAGCCGCCGGCACATTGAGTGATGTCATCACCTGCCTCTGCTATAGGCATAGGATTTACATTTACAATTATTGTTTGCTTATAAAGAGTAGAAGAACTGCCACAGGCTGTATTTAATGTATCTGATGATTTAACAGTATAAGTGGTTGTTATAACAGGTTTTGCTATAATAGTTGACCCTGTTGTTTTATTAAGACCGGTAGCCGGCGACCAGGTATAAGGAGCTTTTCCGCCTGTTACCGTTAGAGTAGCGGAATCGCCCTGGCAGAAACCGTTTGGTTTATCAGTATTAACAACTAAGGCAGAAGTAGTATCTTTAAAATAAGAAGTTATAAAAGTAGGCACTCCATAACCGCAAAGTAAGCCTACTCCGCCGTCTTGAACAACATTGCAAGCTAAACCGGCAAGATTGGGTTTATTAATAATACTAAGCGTTCCGTTGCCATCAGCGACATATATTTTACCGTCAGGACCATTTTGCATTCCCCCGCCTATATCGCTTACTTTTACTCTTGAAGCCTTTATATCTGTAGCGCATAAGTCATACTGGTACATACTTATTAATCCGGTTACATATACTTTTGTATTATCAGGTGAAAATTCAGTTCCATAAGAAATATTAGGAGCATCAGACAGGTCAAGCGGATTAGAGACCTTTCCTGTAGCTGCATCAAAATCAAAAAGATAATGCTTTGAATTTGAAACTATAGACAATTTAGTGCCGTCAGGGGAAACCTTCATATAACCATACCAGCCTACTTTTATACCTATGTTGTTAATAACAGGCGACCCGACACCAGCAGACGTAATCGGGTAAGCATAAATCTTTTCATTACCGTTGTGTGTACATGAAGTTAAAACCCAGTAATCTTTATTATTAGCTTGTTTGGCAGCAATAATTTTTTCATCTATATTTTGAAGTAATTGTTGATCTTTTGTAGTAACATTACCTTTACCTCCATTCAATGTCATATCAACAATAGAGTAAGCAAATTTTCCATTGCCGGCAGCGCCTACAGAGAAAACATAAAATTTCGTGTTATCATTAGGAAAAGGAACTATTATGCCTGATTGAGTTGAGGAAGGGTCACCGGTCAGACCTGAGCCATTAGGCATTGCTGTATGTGTTCTGTCCCATACAGTTATCCCGTCCGTATAAAATAATAACTGTCCAGAATTTTTGTCTGCAATAGAGGCGCAACCCTCCTGTGTATTGACTTTACCGCCGCTTATAGGAACGGGTGAACCGCTGTTGAAATCTAATCCACCGCCATATCCATAATGCCATATATTAACTTCCTTCTGTGAAAAAGCTAGTTTGTATGTAGAAATTAAATAAAAAATTACCAGAGAAAAAATAAACAACCGCTTGATGTTTATTAAACATAAAACAGTTAAATTATTAAAAAATGCAGCTTTATTCATAGTATATTTTTTAAATAAACGCGTTACAAATTTAATGTTTTTTTAATTACAACAATTTTTTTATTAAAGTTTTAACCAGAATAGTTATTAACTTAAAAGAAAAATATTCTCATTAGGCGTAGCGTCCTCGCTCTGTTATATGTTATTTTTCCTACAAATTACTTTACTTTGTGGGATAATATTTTTAGTTGTTTTCTTAGGGTATAAATGTTATTAAAAAAAATCAAATATTATATTTTCTCCTGGCGAATTAGCTAAAATGTTTTTGTTTGCAGCCTCCTGTTTCGTTAAGAATTAATCAGAATAAATGCCTCCTGTTTTATTAATATGAAATATTTGAAAATAATGTATTACTTTTGCAGTCCAAAAAAATACACATAAAATGATGATAAATATCAAATTACCTGACAATAGCGTAAGACAATACGAGGCAGGCGTAACAGGGTTGGATATAGCTAAAAGTATAAGCGAAGGCCTGGCAAGGAATGTGCTTTCTATAAGAGTGAACGGTGCAATATGGGATTTAACCAGACCCATAGAAGAGGACGCGGAAATAAAACTTTTTACCTGGGAGGATAAAGAAGGTAAAGCTACTATGTGGCATTCTTCGGCTCATATTATGGCTGAAGCAATAGAGTTTTTTTATCCGGGCGTCAAATTCGGTATAGGACCTGATATAGAAAACGGCTTTTATTACGATATTGATTTAGGCGATCAGACAATCTCTTCTGATGATTTAAAAAAAATTGAAGATAAAATTATTGAAATAGCAAGAGGCAATCACCCTTTCAAAAGAAGAAATATCAGTAAAACAGATGCTTTGAAATATTTTACTGACAAACAGGATAATTATAAGATTGAATTGATAAGCGAGCTGGAAGACGGCAATATAACCCTCTATGAATCGGGCAATTTTACAGATTTATGCAGGGGTCCTCATCTGCCGCATACAGGCTTTATAAAAGCTGTCAAATTGCTTAATATTGCAGGCGCTTACTGGAGAGGCAATGAAAAACTGAAACAACTAACACGTGTTTACGGAATTACTTTTCCTAAACAGAAAGAACTTAGCGACTATCTTATCCTGCTTGAAGAAGCAAAAAAAAGAGACCATCGCAAGATAGGCAAAGAACTTGAAATTTTTACTTTTTCACAAAATGTAGGTTTGGGTTTACCTTTATGGTTGCCCAAAGGAGCGCAGTTGAGAGAACGCCTTGAAGCCTTTCTGAAAAAAATACAACGTCAGGCAGGTTATAACCCCGTCATCACTCCACATATAGGCAATAAAAGCTTATATGTTACTTCAGGGCATTATGAAAAATACGGAGCTACTTCTTTTAAACCTATTACTACTCCTGAGGAAGGCGAAGAATTTATGCTTAAACCTATGAACTGCCCTCATCATTGTGAGATATTCAAAAGCAAACCTCATTCATACAAAGATTTGCCTGTCAGATATGCTGAGTTCGGTACTGTTTACAGATACGAACAGAGCGGTGAACTGCACGGTTTGACAAGAGTAAGAGGCTTTACTCAGGACGATGCCCATATCTTCTGCACCCCTGAACAGGTAAAAGATGAATTTATAGGCGTAATGAATATAGTTCATAAGATATTTAAAGCCCTTGACTTTAAAGAATTTACTACTCAGATTTCATTAAGAGACCCAGATAATAAAGAGAAATATATTGGCAGCGAAGAAAACTGGATTAAAGCCGAGCAGGCTATACTGGAAGTAGCTAAAGAAAAAGATATTAAATCCGTCATAGAATATGGAGAAGCCGCTTTTTACGGACCCAAGATGGACTTTATGGTAAGAGATGCTTTAGGCAGAAAATGGCAATTAGGCACTATACAGGTTGATTATAATCTGCCGGAACGCTTTGAACTTGAATATACAGGCAGCGATAATCAGAAACACAGACCCGTGATGATACACAGGGCGCCTTTTGGCTCTATGGAGCGTTTTGTAGCTGTTCTTATAGAACATTGTGCAGGAAATTTCCCGCTTTGGCTCACTCCTGAGCAGGCTATCATATTGCCTCTTAGCGAAAAATATATTCCATATTCAAAAAAAGTGTTATTTTTGCTGTCCGAATTAAACATACGTTGTTCTATTGATGAACGAAACGAGAAGACTGGCAAAAAAATACGAGACGCTGAGTTGGCTAAAGTCCCATATATGCTTATTGTAGGTGAAAATGAAGAAGCTGAGAATACCGTTGCTGTCAGAAAACATAAAATAGGGGATTTGGGCAGTTTCTCAATTGACAACTTTGCTAAACTTATTAATGACGAAGTCAAAACTATGATTGAATAAACTATTAAATAATGTGCTAATTTGAATAAAACTCTAGGCTCTCTCCCTCTCCTTATCTAAGGAGAGGGTTGGGGTGAGGTAAAAAAATACTCCAGACTCTCTTCCTCTCCTTATCTAAGGAGAGGGTTAGGGTGAGGTAAAAAAATAAAATATTAAATAAACAAATCTAAAAATAAACAATTAAAAAAAGGAGGTAATATAGAAACCAGATTTAACCCTTATGGCAATCGTCCATACAGGAATTTTAAAAAGAGAGAAGCCCAGCACAGGATAAATGAATTTATCAGAACACCAATGGTAAGAATTGTGGGCGATAATATTGAAACTAACATTGTATCAATAAAAGAAGCATTAAAAATAG
Organism: Bacteroidales bacterium; assembly: GCA_017998135.1. Classification (GTDB taxonomy): domain Bacteria; phylum Bacteroidota; class Bacteroidia; order Bacteroidales; family JAGODS01; genus JAGODS01. The sequence continues at coordinate 10,870 of JAGODS010000004.1, read as the reverse complement.
CTAATGACTTAGGATTGGACCTTGTAGAAATTTCACCTGACGCCAATCCCCCTGTATGCAAAATTATAGACTATAATAAATTTCTATACGAACAAAAGAAAAAGCAAAAAGAAATAAAAGCTAAAACTGCTAAAGTAGTTGTTAAAGAAATCAAACTGAGTCCTAATATTGATGACCACGATTTTAATTTTAAACTAAAACACGCTCAGAACTTTCTTGAAAGCGGCGCTAAAGTTAAACTTGAAATTTTTTTTAAAGGACGTAGTATTGTCTATAAAGAAAAGGGCGAACTGGTGCTACTTCGTTTTGCAGACCAACTTATTGAATACGGCAAAATAGAAAATATGCCAAAATTAGAAGGGAAAAGAATGCTTATGCTACTTTCTCCAAAGAAAAAAGCAAATTAAATATGTTAATTTGAAAACAGCAAATTAATTAACTCAATATACTAATTTACAAACAAAACCAAAATGCCAAAAGTAAAAACTAAATCCAGCGCTAAGAAGAGATTTTCTGTTACAGGCAGTGGTAAAATTGTTAGAAAACACGCTTACAAAAGCCATATTCTGACAAAAAAAACCATTAAGCGTAAACGCAACCTGACCAAGAAAACCGTCATTCATAAGACAGATATGGATAGAGTAGAAAAAATGCTTAATATATAAGCATTTGAAAATTATTTAAATTATTAATCATCACTATCAGCAAATAAGCTTTCTTAACAGGAACGCTGTAGTGATAAAATTAAAATTATTATGCCAAGAGCAGTTAATGCGGTTGCCTCCCGCCAAAGAAGGAAAAAAGTCTTTAAAAGAGTTAAAGGACAATTCGGTAGAAGAAAAAACGTCTGGACAGTTGCTAAAAATGCAGACGAAAAAGCCTTAGCTTATTCCTATAGGGATAGGCGGGTCAAAAAACGTAAATTTCGTGCCCTCTGGATTACGCGTATCAACGCCGCTGTCAGACAGCACGGCTTATCTTACTCCGATTTTATGGGGAAATTGATTAACAGCAATATACAGATAAACCGTAAAACGCTGGCTGACCTTGCTATGCACAACCCCGAAGCTTTCAAAGCTATCGTTGATAAGGTTGTTGCTGTTAACTAAGGTCGCTAACCGGGCATCTGATAAATACACTCCCTTGAAAACAGGTAAAACAGGAGACTATAAATTGTCTCTGTATGTTTCTCCCTGCTTTTCCTGTTATTTTTTTGCCCTGACCCTACACTATTCAAACAAACTTTCTGAGCTTATTACATACCGCAGCATAAGGCTACAATCAAAAATTGAATAACACCATAATTTATTATGGTGTATAAAAAAATCTGTTTTATTGTTTAGTTAACTGCTTCAGCGGTTTTTAATATATCTGATAAATAATTCGGATAAAAACATTGTTAAAAAAACAAGCTTTGCAGAAGCATTATTATACCGCAGTTTAGGATTACAAAAAAAATGTAACTACTCAGCAGTTGATTAATAAGAAATAATAAAGGTTTCAAAATATACATTATTTTATTTTTATTTTTTTTAACTTTAGTATAAAACTTGTTCCCTTATATATCAACATTATTAGTTTATTTTGATGTATAAATGTTAATAAAAAAGATAATGAGGTAGATTTTGTTTCTTTCATTGCTTATATTAAGTTTTATAAGGTTTTTACAATATATAAATTTTAAAATTTCACTTCTGAGTAGTTACTATTTAATTGGTTTTATTTAAAGAGTTAATCTGATTAATTATTCGTAATATTTAATTGATTTTAAAGGTACTCATTAAGACGCTTCGCTTAGCAAGTTTAGTTTAAAGGTGCTTATGAGTTCGTTTTGCTTAGTCCATAAAAATTGATAATATCATCCTCCTTTTTAAAAACATCAGACAGATTTTCTCCGTAAAAATATTCTTCAAGCAGAGGTATAATTTGATATCTAATGATAAAATTAATGTCTTTGTTTTGCATAAAATAACCGTGTCCGATTTTATAATCTTTACCTCTCTTTTCTTCAATAATTTTATTTGTCTTTTCAATAATTTTTAGAACATAAGAATCATTGAGTTCGTTAGAGATTAATGTTATATCCGGTTTCATTTCAACAAAAATAAATCTTCGTCTGAGAGCTACATCAAGCAAAGCAATAGATTTGTCAGCAGTATTCATTGTAGCAATAATATAAATATTAGAAGGGACTGAAAATTTGGATTTAGAATAGGGTAAATCAACTTCATAGTAATCTCTTTTATCATCTTCAATTAAAGTGATAAGTTCTCCGAATATTTTTGATATATTTCCTCTGTTTATTTCATCAATTACAAGATAGTAATTTTTTTCAGAATCTTTTCTTGCACTGTCACATAAATCTTTAAAAATACCATCCTGCAATTTTATTTGAAAATTTTTCTCTTCTTCTTTAACAGGTCTGAACCCTTCAATAAAATCTTCATAAGAATAAGACTGATGAAATGTAATAAACTGAAATCTGTCATCGTCTTTAACTGTGTTGAAGGTATCTTCAAAACTATATTTATTATCAAATATCTTACCTAAATCATCTCCATTTTCAATTATGGCAATGACTTTCTTATGAGAATAAGTTTTACCTGTTCCAGGAGGACCATATAGGATAATATTTTTAGATAATGAATTATTTGAAGATGTATTTTTGATTTGCGTTTCTGTTTTTACTTCTTTAGTTTCAACAGGTTCTTTAATATTATTGTCAGTGAATAAATCTTTAAATAATTGTAATTGTTTTTCATTTATACTTATTATTTCTTTTTTTTCTTTAAATACTTGTAATAGAGTATTGTTCTTAACAGCTTCAATGAAATCATTATAATTCTTAAAAAATTTATCAGTAATACTGTCTTTTCTTTGAAGATTAGAAATAACAGTCGCTTTATAACCTCCCGGTTTACGATCTTTATCATAAGCTAAAACCACATTTTTTATCAGGGTATCATTATTTAATATTTGTTTTTTCTTAATTTGATATGCTACTAAATAACAATTTAATAAAAACTTTTGTTTATAAAATATTTGCTTATTACTATTAATAATCTCTTTTAATTCGTTAATAATTTGTCCCATAATTTATAAATTTAATATTTGTTTAATTTCTTCTTTTAATAAGAATAAATAATCATTATAATCAGTATGCTTATTTTTAATATCAATATGTTCAACCTTTAGATTAACAATTGTTTCTTCAAATTCAATATTTCCTAAGCGTTGAGATGAGATAATAAGATTTTCAATAAGATGTTTTGGATAAAGCAGCATTACATTTCTTCGATTGTTTATCCAATCGGGATAAGACATACCATAAGCATAGATTTGATATAAATCGCAGGTAGTTATATCTTTTTGAGCAGTAATTTTTTTATATTTTGTATCTATAATTAAAATTGGTTTATCATATTTAAAAATTATTATATCAGGTTTGATTTTAAATTCACCTAATTTACTTTTTGATTGTAATTTAACAGTAAATTCCCGCGGTAAAGTTTCTTTAATTAATTTACCAATAAACATTTCAAAAAGCTCATTCATATTAAAAATAAAAGAAAAGAATTTTTTATTTCTATAGTCAAAATAAATTGAAAGTTTTTTAAGAATAAATATTGCTATATCATAAGTTTTTTTAAAACGTTCATTATTCCTGTTAAAAGTATAATAAGGATTGATATTAATAGAAGAAAAATCCTTTAAATCAACATCAACAAACAGTAATGAAAGACTGGCAAGGCGTTTTTTGTTTTCTTCGTTTTTGGAAAAAGCTCTAAGTTTATGAATAGTAAAGGCAAATATCTGGTTTAGATAGTTGTTTTCTGTAAATTCGTCATATTGACAATAAATTTTTGTTTTAATCAAGTTATATTTACTGTCTTCATTAACCAGATAACGACCTTTTAATTTATTAAGATTGTCTTCATAAGTAATATATTCATTATATAAACCCTTCGGACCTTCAGCTTCCAAAGCTTTTATAAATATGGTTATATAAAATTTAAGAATATTCTGATTTTTGAAATTATCAATATTAGTATATGTTTCATAAAGATTAATATCATAAACATAAGAAATAATATAAATCAGGTATTCTAAATTCTTTGCATAAATATTCTGTTCATTTTCAATTTTAGGTAAGATAAGAATAGATTCATTATCAATGTCAATAGAACCGCAATAATTAGAAGTTTTTATTTGTCCCCAACCTGAAGAGAAATAATTTTGAAGTTTTATTGAATTTTCAATAAATGGATAAATTTTTTCAGATAGGTCTTTGTCAAGAGCTTGGTATTCGTAAAATATATGGAAATTGTAAGGCAAAGAAGTTGTTATTTGAAAAATACAAAAATAACATATTTTTTTTACTATTAATTTTATCGTTTATTTTTATCCCAAATTAGTCATTAGGGAGCAATTTCTAATGACGGTCATTAGAGAAATTAGTTAATAACTTGTTGAAAATAAAAATATTAATATAAACAATTTATATTAAAAATTATACATTTTTGCAGTAACAACATCTTACATAAATGGAATCATTAAGCTATTGAATTTACAGATAAAGAAGTTACACCTTGGGGAGGTATGATTTTATTCAGGGAAATGCTTGAAAGGATAAATTTTGATTCAATTTTTGATTTATAAAATGTAAATCATTTAAACCGTTTACAGTATAGAATGTAATTTTTAATGGTCCTCATTAGAAATTGCTCCCTAATGACTAATTAGGGTTAATCTTTTCCTTATTTTGATAGAACAGATTAGAGGCTGAATACAAGTGATTCTTATTAACCTTAATGCTGGCAAGCGGATAAAATTCCTGGACTAAGGAATTGTCATTTAGTCATTTTGCTATATCATTCTCACTTTTTGAATACTGCAAATGCAAAGTTAAAGTCGGCAAACTAAGAGTAATCTGTGTTTCTGTAAAACATAAATCTTCTTTCAAATAATCTTCTGATTCAGGTTTCTGTTTAGCTGGAAAGCATATTTACTCACTTCCTATTTGTGATGATGTGCAGCGTTTAATACTATTAATATTTATTTAGATAGTTATGCTAATTGTAAACAATTCAAGAAGTAGAGTTTTTTATTATTTTTGCAGCCTGATGAAAAGGACTGTTTTTTATATAATTGCTATAATCCCAATGATGTTATGGGGAGTATCTTTTGTTTGGTCAAAAGTGGTTTTTAAATATTACAGTCCTATAACGACAACTTTTTTGAGGTTATTAATATCATCAATATTGTTAATAATTTTTTTGTCAGTAACAAGAAAATTTCAAAAGATTAAAAAGGAGCATTATAAAATTTTTTTTCTTTTATCCTTAGTTGATCCATTTGGTTATTTTTTATGCGAGAGTTTTGGAATTAATCTGCTACCATCAGTAATTGCATCAATTATAATATCAACCATACCTTTATTTTCAGCTTTTTTTGGATATTTTTTTATGAAAGAGCGTTTAACTGTATTTAATTTTTCAGGCGTTTTTATTTCCTTTGTAGGTATTGGAATAATGGTTTTAAAAAAGGATTTTTCTTTTATAGCTTCACCTTTAGGTGTTTTACTTATTTTCGGTGCAGTTTTTTTTGCCTTAATTTATAGTATTATAATAAAAGATCTTTCACAGACATATAAACCAATGACGATTATTGCAGTTCAGAATATATTGGCTTCCTTTTATTTTTTGCCTTTATTTTTGATATTTGATTTTGATAGATTTATTATGGTAAAACCAAATTTTGAATTAGTATCTACTTTAATAATGTTGACAGTACTATGTTCAGTGCTTGCTTTTGTAATTTATATTAGAACTATTAAAGAGATAGGAATTGCAAAAACAAATATGTTTACAAATCTTATTTCGGTTTTTACTTTAATTGCTGCTTATTTTATAATAGATGAAGTTATAACTTTGAAGAGTATTGTAGGGATGATAGTTGTAATTGCCGGTCTTTATATATCTCAGACACACCCTAAAGCAATGGGTAATAATGTAAAGGTTTAAAACAACTAAATGACGAAGCGTGGACGCTTCGCCTAACTATGTATAGAGATATTTTAAAAGAAATTAATTCCATTTGTATTTATTATCATTATTAAGGATAATTTTATTATTATCTCTTAACCAGCTAATAACTTTAATAATCGTAGTTTTATCATTTAAAGGGAAAGCAGTTATAATTTCTTCAATGGATAGAGGTTTATCTCTAAGTAGAGGTTTGATAGTTTGAATTATATTATCAAATTCTATCATAGAGGCTTCAGCCTTGTTTCTTTTAGTGCAGAAGTCGCATAAGCCGCAACGTACAGTATCTGTTTCGCCGAACCAGGATAAAATTTGCTGGCTGCGACATTTATTAGTGTTTTTTGCATAGCTAATCATATTTTTAATTCTTTTTTCAGATGCAGCCTTACGTAAAGCATAGTTTTCTTCAGATATATAAATGTCATCAGAATTTATTCTTGACTGGCAAAAAATAATCTGAGGTTTATATTTTCTGGGAATATAGGTTATAACATTTAATCTGTCAAGCTTTTCAAGTGTTCGTCCTACTATTTCTTTAGGTATTTGGGAATTTTTAGATAGTTCATCTTCGTTGATATAAACAAAATCGTTGAATAAGCCTCCGTAAGTTCTAAGTAATGTTTTTGTAAATGCAACATATTCTTTGTTTTCAACCTGAAATTTGTAAAGCTCATTTTTAGAGATAATGAAACGAAGTCTTGAAGCGCTGTGAAAAGTTTCAAAAAAATTAATATAACCTTCTCTGTCAAGAATTTTAAGAGAATTATAAGTTGTCAGCACATCAAGTCCATAGTTTTTGGAGAACTCAAAAATATTAAAATCAAAAGAAGTATCTTGTCCGCAGCCTACGGCTAACTGATAAAAATTACCGAGAGCATTATAAACGGATTTAATAAGATTTATTTCAGGATAGCTTGCCAGAAGGTTCTTTTTAAGTTCAAACTCATCACTATCATTAAAAAGTAGTATGCACCATGCGGTTTTATTGTCTCTGCCCGCTCTTCCTGCTTCCTGGTAATATTCTTCAAGTGAAGACGGACAATCAAAATGAATAACAAATCTGACATCAGGTTTGTCAATACCCATACCAAAAGCAGAGGTGCAAACAATAATTCTTTTCTTACCGCTCATCCATTCGTTTTGATTAAGATGTCTTGATTTCATATCCATACCGGCATTGTAAAAGGTAGCGCTGAAATTATTTCTATTCAGATATTCTGCTATTTCGGAAGTTTTTCTTCTTGACCTTACATATATTATACCTTTACCATCAATGAATTTAACAAATTTATTAAAAGCAGATAATTTATCTGTTTCATTATTTACAAGGTATATTATATTTCTTCTCTCAAAACTGACTCTTATGACATTCTCGTTTTTAAAAAGAAGTTTATTTTGAATATCTTTAATAATTTCGCCTGTAGCAGAGGCAGAAAGAGCAAGTACCGGCGTATTGGGAAAAAGACTTCTTATGTTGCCTATCTCAAGGTAAGGAGGGCGAAAATCATATCCCCATTCAGAAATACAATGAGCTTCGTCAACTGCAATAAGATTAATTTTCATCCTGGGCAGACGTAATCTGACAATGTCGGTTTTAAGCCTTTCTGGAGACATATAGAGTAGTTTAACATCTCCAAAAATACATTTGTTAAGAGTGATATCTATTTCAGTTCTATGCATACCCGAATAGACTGCAACGGCATTAATACCTTTTTTATGAAGGCTTAAAACCTGATCTTTCATTAGGGCAATCAGTGGAGAAATAACAAGACATAAACCTTCCATAGCCATAGCAGGAAGCTGGAAACATATAGATTTACCAGCTCCAGTCGGCATAAGACTTAGCGTATCTCTTCCGGAAAGTATGGAGTTGATTATTTCTTCCTGTCCTGGTCTGAAACTATTGTAGCCCCAATGTTTTAAAAGCAGTTGCTTTAATTTCATTAAATAATTGATTCAATTAATTTTTTACAAATATATATATATATTTTTTCTGTAGCTTATTAACTTTATTAATTTCTATCGCAACATAAGGCTGCAAAAAAAATATTTAGGTTAATTCTATATTGAAAGTGGTTATTGCAAGAAATAAAATACAGAAATAAAAAAATAGTTTAATTTTACATTTTTAAATATTTTAAAAAAAAGAGTATAAATAATTGATTATATGAGATTTTCTTCTATATTGCAAATCTTGGTACCCAAAGAAAAGAAATTTTTTCCTTTGTTTGAACAGGCAGCGGATAACCTTGTTAAAGCAGCCATATTGCTTAACAAGCTATTATTAATAGACAATGTTGATGATAGAATAGCTCTTGGGAAGCAAATAAAAGAAATTGAAAATGATGGCGACCACATAACTCACACTATATTTGAGGAATTAAATACTACTTTTATCACACCTTTTGACAGGGAAGATATTCAAACTCTTACCTCTACTATGGATGATGTTCTTGATTATATAAATGGAGTAGCATTAAAAGTAAACCTTTTTAAACCAAAGCAAATATCGGAATTTTCAATTCAAATATCGGAATTGATATTACAGGCTACAAGAGAGATAAAAATAGCGGTGAGTGAATTGAAGAATTTAAAATATCCCTTTAAGATAAAAGAAGCTTGTATATCTATAAATGATATAGAAAACCAGGCTGATGATATTTATCATAATGCCATATCCAGTTTTTTTGAAACTGAAAAAGATGCAATAGAACTAATAAAGAAAAACGAAATTATCCAAACTTTAGAAAAAGCTACTGATAAAGCAGAGGATGTTTCTGATGTTTTAAAATCAATTATAGTAAAACTTGCCTAACTAATTAAATGTTAACTATTGTTATTATTACAGTTATTATTGCTTTTTTATTTGATTTTCTTAATGGAATGAATGATGCAGGCAATTCAATCGCAACAATAGTTGCCACTAATGTCCTAACGCCTAAACTTGCTGTATTATGGGCAGCGTTTTTTAATTTTATAGCTTTTTTAATCTTTGGAGTACACGTAGCAACAACGATGGGAAAAGGCATTGTGGAAAGCACGGCTATTAAAGGCGATCCGTATTTTATACTTACAGCATTATTAGGAGCAGGTTTATGGGTGTTCTTTTGCGGAAGAAACGGCATACCTAATAGCGTATCTCATGCTCTAATAGGAGGATTAATAGGGCCTGCTCTGATTAAGATAGGACCTTCAGCAGTGATTTTTTCAGGAATCTTCAAAATAGCTATTTTTATTATTCTATCACCTGTAATAGGTTTTATCATTGGATATTTTTTTATGATTTTAACCCTTGTTATATGGGGGAAAAAGCCGCCAAGGAAAATAGATAATTTTTTCAGGGTTTTTCAGTTGCTTTCTTCAGCAGCCTTTAGTATAGGACACGGAGGTAACGATGCCCAGAAAACAATGGGTGTTGTTGCAATTTTATTATTCAGCACAGGATATCTCGGTAGTGTTTTTTATGTACCCTTATGGGTAGTTCTGACCGCTCAGTGTTGTATAGCTTTAGGTACGCTGATAGGAGCCTGGAAAGTAATAAAGACACTCGGTGCAGGCTTGACTCACCTTAAACCAATAGGTGGATTTTGTGCCGAAACTGCCGGAGCTTCCACACTTTTTTTTGTTACACTTTTGGGAATACCTGTTAGCACAACGCACACTATAACAGGCGCTATAATGGGTGTTGGAGTTACTAAGCGTGCTTCTGCAGTTAAATGGAAAATAGCAGGTAATATAGTTATTGCATGGCTATTAACAATACCTGCTTCTATAATATTATCAGGATTATTTTACTGGGGAGTAAGGTTATTTATTAACTGAATTCAAGTCATAAAACCAACATAATTGTTAGTAATAACATTAGCATAGAGACTTTCTAAATTCCTATTAGATGAAGGGTTTGCTTTGGTGTAATGTCCTCTGTAAGGCGAAGCGTCTCGTTTGGCGAAGCGTCCACGCTTCGTTCTGTTTAACTCAATGTAATAATTGTAAAATACCAAACTTTAGGGATGGACACTAATTATTTTTAGGTGCAAAAGAGTTCATCTAACTTAGTATAAAGTTGCTTATGAGTTCACTGGGTTCTTGAATAATTTAATTATCAGATTTTTTAAATAAAAATACGTAATTACTCAGCAGTGAAATTTTAGAGTTAGAGTTTATATATTGTAAAACCTTATAAACCTTAGTATAAGCAATGAAAGAAACAAAATCTACCTTATTACTTTTTTTTATTAACATTTATACATCAAAATAAACTAATAAAATTGATATATAAGGGAACAAGTTTTATACTAAGGTTAAATTTAGTACTTAGTACCCGGTTTTTAATCAGTTGCTGAGTAGTTACAAAAATTCTCTGTTCTCGCTCTTTTGTATAGAGTGCAGGAAGATAAATGGAAGTTAAGATAAAGCGTGGACGCTTCACCCAACAACTGTTATTTTTGTTTGTGTCCCGAACTACAGTAAGAATTATTTAGGATAAATTTTGATAATCTCTTTGTTCAATTTTTTAATAACCTCAGAATTGATTTTTGGGGTTAAAATAATATTTAACATTCAGATTTTTGTTTAATATTTGCGAGTAAAACTAAAAAAAACATTGATATTTATCAAGAAAAATAAAGAAAAAAATTGGATGGTACAAAAGAAAACAATTAAAACAATACGTAAAACTACATATTTTTTTTAAGTAAATAATCAATAGCGTCCTAAACGTTAAAAAAAAGAGAGTTAAATTTTAAAAATGAAATTTATCTTTGTAGCTTTAAAATAATTTTCATTTTTTATGATAAATATAACTTTATTTTCCCAAATCATATCAA
>JAGODS010000125.1 GCA_017998135.1 Bacteroidales bacterium | reverse complement strand
AAAAGAAAACAGGTAAAAGAAGCTCAAAGAATAAAACACAAAGAAAATAAAAAAATGAACAATTACACGCACATACCTGTTTTATTGGAAGAAAGCATAAAATTGCTTGATATAAAGGCAGGCGGAGTGTATATTGATGTTACTTATGGCAAAGGGGGACATTCAAAAGAGATATTAAACAAACTCGGCAATGGCAGACTTATAGCTTTTGATCAGGATAGCGATATAATAAAAGATGATAACATAAAAACAGACGAAAGAATAACAATTATTAATAACAATTTCAGATACATAAAGAATTTTATTGAATATTTTAACATCAAAGAAGTTGATGGAATATTGGGAGATTTAGGCATATCATCAATACATATTGACAGCCCGGAAAGAGGATTTTCAACCAGATATGACGCCGAACTTGATATGAGAATGGATAGAAGGAAAAAACTTGATGCAAAAACAGTTATTAATGAGTATGCTGAAGAAAAAATTATTAAAATATTAAGGGAATATGGAGAACTTCCTGATGCTAAAAGAATCTCGAATGCAATAATAAAAACAAGACAGCAAAAAGAAATAAATACAACCTATCAACTAAAAGAGTGTCTTTCAGGATGTATCAACACTTATAATCAGGAGAAATTTTATGCCAAAGTATTCCAGGCAATCAGGATTGAAGTAAACCAGGAATTGGAGGCATTAAAAGAGTTATTATTACAAAGCTATGATATATTAAAAACAGGAGGAAGGATTGCTATAATCAGCTATCATTCCTTAGAAGACAGGATTGTTAAAAACTATTTCAGGAGCGGCAATTTAGAAGGCAATATTGAAAAGGATTTTTATGGTAACATAAAAACAACTTATAAACTTATAACAAAAAAAGCAATCGTAGCTTCAGAAGATGAACTTAAACGAAATAACAGAGCAAGGAGCGCTAAATTGAGAGTAGCTGAGAAAATATGAATTGGGTATTGAGTATTGGGTAATGGGTATTGAGTATTGAGTATTGGGTAGTGAGTAATTAGACGAAGCGAGGACGCTTCGCCTAACGGTAGCAGGTAGCGGGCAATTTGAGGAGAGGGAATATGAAGTTTTTAGAGAAACACTTAAGATTAAACATTCAAAATTAGGAGGATCTAATGGCAAAAAACAGGCTAATAATAAAAGAAGAAAAACAGGAGATAAAAGAGCAGGTTCAGACTAAACCTAAGGCAAAACCTATAATAAAACCGGGAAAAAACATAATTAATAAAAAGCCATCATTTTTTATAATTTTCCTCAGAAAAATAATTGACGGAACATTTTTTACGACAGAGGGATTTAAAAATCTGCCTTTTATATTTTATATTGCTTTTTTATCAATCCTATTTATTGCAAATACTTACAACTCAACCGAAACATTAAGAAATATTGAAAGAACCAAAAGAGAAATAAAAGAACTAAAATATCAGAATATAATGAATAAATCGGAGCTTGCATCAATAAGCAGACAGAGCGAAATTTATAAAAAAATGAAAGATAAAAAATTTAAGATACCGGATAAAGCACCTTACAAAATTTTAATTAAGTCAAACACAAATAATAACAATAAAAAAAATAATATATGGAAGATATTAGGGATATAAGATACAGCAAAAAAATAACAGCACTTTACATATTATCAAGCACAATAGTAATTCTTATAATATTAAAGTTATTCTTTATACAATTTATTATATCAGATGATATAAAAAGTAAAATAAAAGAAAAAAAGGTTAGAGATTATCCGATTGAAGCAAGAAGAGGAAATATTTATGCAGATAATGGAAAAGATTTTTTAGCAACCTCCATACCTTTATTTGAAATCAGATTTAATTTTCTTAATCTTAAATTGGATAAAAAAAACTTTTCAAAAGAAGCCAAACTTCTGGCAGACAGCTTAGCTTTAATAATTCAGACTAAACCATCGGAATATTATTATAAAAGGCTTATGAATGGTTTTAACAACAATAATAAAAATTCATATTATCTGCTTGAAAGAAATGTTCATTTTTATAAAATGAGAAGTATTGCAAAATTAACTTTCTTTAAAACCCAGGGTTGTAGGGGAACTTTAGTCAGGGAAGAAATTAAAAAAAGAAAAATGCCCTACGGTTTATTAGCAAAAAGAACTATAGGCTTTATTGTGGACAATAAAAAAAATAAAAATTATGTTGGTATAGAAGGCGCTTATGATAGCCTTCTCAAAGGTGAAAATGGTAAAAGAGCTGAAAAATTAATTACCGGCGGTGAATGGATACCAGTAAAAAAAGAAAACCTGAAAGAACCTAAAGACGGTGCTGATATTATTACTACTCTAAATATTAATTTTCAGGACATTGTAGAAAGCGAACTTGAAGCAGGGCTACGTCTTCATAATGCCGATAACGGTTGTGCTATCCTGATGGAAGTAAACACTGGCGAAATTAAAGCTATCGCCAATCTTAAAAAAGACTCTTCTCAAAGTGGTCTCCATTATTTTGAAGCCTCTAATTATGCAATTGGATCTTTGGATGCGGATGACCCAGGCTCGGTATTTAAACTATTATCAATGTTATTAATACTTGAAAAAGGAAAATATGATACAAATACCACTATAAATATTGGAAATGGTAAAAAAGAATATTGCAATGGAAAATATATTATGAAAGACTCACATCCTCCTAAAACAAGTATTATAACTGCTAAACAAGCTTTTATTGAATCATCAAATGTTGGAATTTCGCTAATGGCATATAATAGTTTTGCAGGCAACCCTCAGGAATTTATTGATGGCCTTTATAAACTTGGTCTTAATAAAACATTAGGTATAGATATTAAAGGAGAAAAAAAGCCCTTTGTCAGAAACACTAACGATAAACTCTGGTCTTGTTTGTCCTTACCGCTTATGTCGGTTGGCTATGAACTAACAGTATCTCCTCTTCAAATACTTAATATTTATAATACAGTTGCTAATAATGGAGTAATGGTAAAACCCCATCTTGTAAGTAGAATAATCTATAATGACAACAGAATAGATACTATTAAACCAAAAATATTAAAAAACGCTATTTGTTCACAGACAACAATAAAAAAGCTGAAAAGAATGCTTGAAGAAGTTGTAGAAAAAGGGACAGCAAAATCAGCATTCAAAGGATGTACTTACAAAGTTGCAGGAAAAACAGGTACAGCTCAGAGAAGTTACGCTAACAGAAGCGGCAGAATGTCTTACAAATCTACTTTTATGGGATATTTTCCATCGGACAAACCTAAATATTCTCTTATTGTTGTTGTAATCAATCCTTCAATGGGAAGTTACTATGGTGGGGCTGTATCAGGTCCTATTTTCAGAGGCATTTCTGACAGAATCTGGGGGATTTGTAATATAAATAAAACTGAGCCTGTTTTATCAAAAATTGATAAAAAAAATATAAAAACACAATATGCTTGTTACAATAAAAAAGATCTTCTGAATATAAAGCAGTTTTTTGGTTTTAATTTGGAATTAGATGCTTATAAATCTGAATGGCTTAATATTAAGTTGGATTCTGTTATTAAAATAAACGGTGAAAAACAATTTACCAACGGACAAGTTCCTGACGTTACAGGTATGCCTTTAAAAGATGCTGTTTATATACTTGAAAACAAGGGATTGAAAGTATCTATTGCAGGAAAAGGACGGGTTAGAAATCAATCAATTAAACCCGGTACAAAATTAGAAAAAGCTCAAACTATTAAATTAGATTTATTATAATATAACATTATAATGAAAAGACTTAACGATATAATTAAAGATACAGAAATACTTGATATAATCAATCAGAATAATATCTTGATTGATAATATCTGTTTTGATTCGCGACTGGTTAAACAAAACAGTTTATTTGTTGCTATCAGGGGCGTTATAACTGACGGGCATAAATATATTGATATTGCTATAGAAAAAGGTGCTACGGCTGTTTTATGCGAAGAACTTCCTTTATCATTAAATAATAATATTATATATATTAAGGTAAAGAATAGCAACTATAGCCTCTCGGTTTTAGCTGCTAATTATTATGGGCATCCTTCAAAGAAACTAAAGCTGACAGGGATAACCGGCACTAATGGTAAAACTACTACTGCAACCCTTTTATATAAGCTGTTTAATGAATATGGGAAAAAAGCAGGTTTGATTTCTACTATTAATTACCAATGGGCTGATAAAATAATAAATGCAACCTACACTACTCCTGATGTGCTTACTTTAAATTATATCTTATCTGAAATGGTTAAATGCGGTTGCGAATATTGTTTTATGGAAGTTAGCTCTCATTCTGTTGTTCAAAAAAGAATCGCCGGTTTAAAATTTACAGGCGCTGTTTTTACTAATATAACACTCGACCATCTTGATTATCATAAAACTTTTGATGAATATATAAAAGCCAAGAAAAGCTTTTTTGACAATCTTGACAGCAATGCCTTTGCTTTATCTAATATAGATGATAAAAACGGCAATATAATGACGCAAAATACAAAAGCCGGGAAATACTCTTATAGCCTTAAACAAATAGCAGATTATAAAGCTAAGCTTATTGAAAAAGACTTTGCAGGTAATAATTTAGAAATAAATGGTTCCAGGATATGGACCAAACTAACAGGCGTCTTTAATGCATATAATGCTTTATGTATATATGCAGTGGCAGATTTACTGGGTCTTGATAAAGAATTAATTCTGTCTATATTAAGTAATCTTAATCCTGTAAAAGGCAGATTTGATTATATTATTTCCAAAGAAAATATAGTTGGAATAATTGACTATGCCCACACTCCTGACGCTTTAAGCAATGTTTTAAACACAATCAGAGAAATTAAAAAACCGGACTCCAGGGTCATTACTGTAGTCGGTTGCGGTGGAGACAGAGATAAAAGCAAAAGACCTATAATGGCTAAAATAGCAATAGAACTTAGTAATAAGCTAATTTTAACCTCAGATAATCCTCGCTCTGAAGACCCCCTTACAATACTTGAACAAATGGAAGCTGGTATTGATAAGGATAAAAAAAATCAATATCTCACTATTTCCGATAGACGCGAAGCTATAAAAACAGCCTGTATGCTTGCTCAACCGGGAGACATAATACTGATAGCGGGCAAAGGACACGAAATATACCAGGAAATAAAAGGTATTAAATATGATTTTGATGATAAAAAGACCCTGATAGATTTCCTGATAAAAAATTAAAGAAATTATAAATTAACATTAAAAATTAATATAAATATGCTTTATTACCTATTCAGATACTTAGACAAGCAATATGATTTTCCAGGCGCCGGTGTTTTTGAATACATATCCTTCAGAACATCAATGTCTATAATAGTATCTCTTATTATTTCCTTATTTATAGGTAAATACATTATAAATTACCTCAAAAAGAAACAAGTAGGAGAAACTGTCAGAGACCTGGGTCTTGAAGGGCAAAAAGAAAAAGAAGGGACTCCTACTATGGGTGGACTTATTATTCTTGCTTCTATTCTTATTCCTGTTTTTTTATTTGCAAAACTTAACAATATATATATCATTCTGATTATCATCGCAACAATTTGGCTGGGACTGATGGGTTTTATTGACGATTATATCAAAGTTTTCAAAAAAGATAAAAAAGGCTTGAAAGGAAAATTCAAAATTCTTGGTCAGGTAGGTATTGGTTTGTTAGTTGGCGCTACTATGTATTTTAATGACAATGTTGTTATTAAAGAAAAAGTATATGAAAAGCAAATAATTACAAGAGATGAAGTTTTGAATTTACAAACTGATGACGGAAATATAAGATTATTTTCTAAAGAAGCTGTTAAATCTACCAAAACTACTATTCCTTTTATCAAAAACAATGAATTTGATTATTCATCCTTAATAAAATGGATAGGAAAAGGAGCTGAAAAATGGACTTTCTTATTATTTATCCCTATAGTAATTTTCATTGTAGCTGCTGTTTCTAATGGGGCAAACCTTACTGACGGAATGGACGGTTTAGCAACCGGTGTATCTGCTGTTACCGGGCTTACATTAGGCATACTCGCCTGGATATCAGGTAATATAGTATTTGCAAATTATTTAAATATAATGTATATACCAAACATAGGTGAACTTACAATATATATAGGCGCATTAACAGGCGCCTGTATCGGTTTTCTTTGGTATAATTCATATCCTGCTCAGGTATTTATGGGCGATACAGGTAGCTTAGCTCTCGGTGGTGTAATTGCTGTATTTGCTGTTATGATTAGAAAAGAATTACTTATTCCTTTATTATGCGGAGTATTTCTTATTGAAAATCTCTCTGTTGTATTACAGGTTTCATATTTTAAATATACAAAACGGAAATTCGGGGCAGGTAGGAGAATTTTCAAGATGTCTCCTCTGCACCATCATTTTCAGAAATCTGGATACCACGAAGCTAAGATTGTTCTGAGATTTCTCATTGTAGCTATTATGCTTTCAGTATTAACAATTGTTACATTAAAATTAAGATAAAACGTCAATGAATCAACCTTTAATCATATTAGGAGCTGGAGAAAGCGGTACAGGAGCAGCTTTGCTTGCTATCAGCAAAGGGTTGGAGGTCTTTGTTTCAGACAATAAAAAAATAAAAGATAAATACAGGAAAATATTAATTGATAATAGAATATCCTTTGAAGAGGAAAAACATAGCAAAGAAATTATAGAGAAGGCTGATGAAATAATTATCAGCCCGGGTATATCAAAAGACACAGAACTATTGAGAAACATAAAACAAAAAGGAATAAACATAATATCAGAAATTGAATTTGCTAACAGATATAGCAAAGCAAAAAAGATAGCAATAACCGGGAGCAATGGAAAAACAACCACTACCCTACTAACTCATCATATACTCCAAAAAGCAGGATTAGATGTTGCAGTTGCGGGAAATGTAGGAAAAAGCTTTGCAGCCTCCCTGGCAGAAAGAGACTATGAATATTATGTCTTAGAGATTAGCAGTTTTCAGTTAGATGATATAATAAATTTCAAACCGGATATTTCTGTTTTATTAAATATAACTCCTGACCATCTCGACAGATATGAATATAATTTCAACAATTACATTAATTCTAAATTCAAAATTATCTCTAACCAGAACGAAAAAGACTGTTTTGTATATTGCTTAGACGATACAACAATTAACAAGGAAATAAAAAATAAAA
>JAGODS010000124.1 GCA_017998135.1 Bacteroidales bacterium | reverse complement strand
TATAAAAATCCTCTGTGGCTCCTGCAATTATCTCATTATTTCTCAACCACTGATATTCAAAAGGTGGTGTACCTCCGGGTGATAAAAACCAGGCTACACTATCTCCTATATCTTTTATCTGTATTAAAGGAGCTATATTAATTATAGGTTTCTGTATTACTGTTACTACAAAAGGTTTTAAATATATAGGTTCACAATTACTCTTTACCGAACAGCTATAAACTCCTTCATTTTTCTTTGCAAGCTTTTCTACTGTATAAGAAGTAGTAGTAGCTCCTTCAATTGGTTCGTCATTCAATATCCATTGGTATTTATAATCTCCTGCATCGGTTTCTACTATCATCTTAATACTGTCATCCTCACATTTAGTTTGATTTTCTATACTATTTTTTATTTCAGGAGGCTGACTAACAGACATAGTACAATTAGTTGAAGTAGTTGAACCGCAAGCATTTGTTACTATACAATTATAAACTCCTGAATTTATCTGTGTTAAACCAGGCAATATAAACTGACTGTCAGTTCTGCCATTAAAAATATTCCCGTCCTTATACCACTGATATGTTAAGTTCTCGCCCGCTACTATAACTTTTATCAAAACCGAATCTCTTAAACATTTGTATTTATCAGGTGTTATAAAACTAATTACAGGTTTTGAATTAACTGTTAGTATGGCTGCATTTGATGTAACTGACCCGCAAGTATTAGTTACTACACAGGTATAAGAAGCTGCATCTGTAAGGGCTATATTGCTTATTGAAAATTCGGTATTTGTAGCATTAGCTATATTATTTGCGCCTTTTTTCCATTGATAAGTTGGTACGGGATTGCCATCAGCAGCAACGGTTAACTTTATCGCCTTGTCTTCGCATTCAGTAATACTCAGTGGATGAGTTGTGATTATAGGAGTTGTACATCCTGAAATCATATAGGTTACTACTATAAAAGGTGGATATGGGTCACTCCATCCCATAAATCTGGCAGCTTGGGATGTTGGCCACATAGATGCTTCATCTACAACAATATCTAAAGCAAACCAGCCTTGATTTGAATTTAAGGTGTTAATAAAATGATTGGGGGCATTTTGCGTTAAATTATAAGTGTAAGTAGTATTTGGTTTAAAGCCGCTAATTTTGCCGCCAGTATAAGAACGACTACATCCTCCGAACATAGAGCCACAACTATATGTGCTGGCTGTACCTGAAACCGGATCTGATAATTGATCTATTATTTGACATCCATTGCTAAGAGTACTTGACTGAGTAGTAACAAAAAACTTTATTGCCAAACTATTAGCCTCCATATTTCCATAAGAAGGAACTTGAGAAGTATTGAATTTAGCCCAACCACCATGTCTTCCATTTCCAATACATGAAGCATAAAGCGGACCATCATTTTTCCCATTTTGATTATAACCTGTCCAATATTGCTCCTTATCAGGTAAACATAAAACAGCATTATTACCCACATTGCTATATAAACCAAGCTTACCCATAACAGTACCGGGTGCCGATTTAATAATTCTGACATAATAAACATTTCCACTACTTATAGAAATGTTAACTAAACAAGCGCTTTTAGTTAAAGCTTGATTACATATCATATATGAAAGGTTTGCACAATCTCCATTATAAATATAGATATAAGCTGATTGATCCCCTGAATTTTGAAAAGTCAAATACACAAAACCGGTTGAATTAGCAGTAAATTTAAACCAATTTTCATTTAAATATGAATCAACACATCCTGAGCCTGATAAATTTGGCGAATCTGTATCTCCATCACCATTTACAGTAAATTCAGCTGTAAGTGCATTCAAATTAATTAAGGTTGCAGAATTACAATTTGTACCCTGTCCGAAAAGGTTATTATTAAATAAATAAATATTTAATAAAACAATAAAAATGGCAATTTGTTTCATAGATTATAATTTTAATTTTTTGCAAATTTATTAAATTATTATTTACAACTGCTATTTTTTTATTCTAACCCGATAAATATTTAAAAAAAACTACAATACTTTGCTTCCCTTTGTTTAATATTCATTCAAAAAATTCATATTATTATGAGTATTTCATATATTTATAATAATACAAAGTATAATTCTCTATTAACCAAATTCTTTAAAGATTTGCTATTAGTAAAATATAGTATTTTATAACAATAATATTTCTAAATAAGCAAATAAGATTAAAAAATAGCGATTTATACTATTATACTAAGATAAATAAGGTTTCATAATGCAAATTGAATATTTACATATAAGATCTTAATAAATGATTTTACCAACTTATCGCACATATACTACTCTATAAAAAAATAAAAGAAAAGAATAAGTATATATCGGGGTATATTGGAGTATAAATTGCAAATAAATGCTAAAAGCACTTGTGCGAATATAGTTTGCATTGTATCTTTGCACTTGAATTAATTAACCTATTTTTTAACCTTTAAATCCTTATAACTATGGCTTTAATTAAAACAACCGCCTTTCTTGCTGAAATCAGGGGTTCTGTCAACGGAACAGTCTTCAGCAGGAATCCTTACGGTGCAATTGCAAGGACAAAAGTAACCCCGGTAAATCCTGAAACCTTGCCTCAACAGGCTGTCAGGAGTATGTTTGCAGCATTAATACCTCAATGGTCAGGGCTGTCAGATAACCAACGTAAACTCTGGGCAGACTTAGCAATGCGTTTACCTCAAACCAATGTCTTCGGTGATACTTATTTTCTCACCGGTGCATTACTATTCACCAGCTTTAACCGTAACCTTCAGGAAATCGGCGAATCAGTTATTGAAGATGCTCCTCCTCTTGAAGCAGTTCAGGCTTTTGAAAGCTTTAGTGTTGACATTGTTACAACACCCGGCAGCGAAGATATTACTCTTAATATCAGCCCGGCTATCGCAAGCGGTACGAAGCTCATTGTTTATGCTACACCTGTTGTAAGTAGTGGCGTTATGTCGGCTAATAAAAGCTTATACAGAAAAATTACAGTTCTTGACAATACTTTTATCTCAGGAGGCAGTATTGAAAACGATTATATTTCTGTATTTGGTGGGAGCCCACGTACCGGTGAAAAGGCTTTTTTCAGCGTCAGACCAATTGCTAAAGCTTCAGGCAGAGCCTTATTCCCGCTTTATTGCTCAGCTATTGCGACTGCCTGAAAATGTTTCAGTTTATTTTTAACCTTTAAAACCATTTTATTATGGAAAAGGCTGCCTCAAGAGGCAGCCTTTTATTTTTAAAAAATTAATTTACAACAATAAACCTTATCGCCTCTGTAAATATTAACATTATATATCCCCTTAGCATAATTACTTATATTAACAACTTTATTATAACTATTACTAAAAATAATATTTTCATCTTGATAACATATTTTTCCAAGTGAATTGTAAATTTTAATTGAGAGCTTTTCCTGCAAATCTGAACTTAAATTAATATTAAGTAAATTATTAACATTGTCCACATAAACCATATATTTAAAGATATTATTATCAGTTAAACTCAAAATCTTACAGTTGGAAGTTATGTTTATTGAAGAAGATTTAGCAAAAGTACATAAATTATTAAGAACAACAGAATAAGAACCGCCAATATTTGCGTTGTAAACACTATTAGTCGCACCATTAATATTCGTGCCGTTAAGCTGCCATTGATATGAATAAGGAACTGAAAGAGCAGGTGCAGGGAAATTGATTTTATCTAACCAGATACAATCTGAGCCAGTTGATACAGAACGATCTTTGGAATAAAGCCATTTGAATGTATTATTACCCGAATTAACAGGTATTTTTATCAATGTATAATCCATAGTCCCCGACCATTGACCTTTTAATTCATTATTGATATAAAATTTAGCAAAATCATAATTTGATTCGGATGATACTTT
Source organism: Bacteroidales bacterium (assembly GCA_017998135.1). Lineage (GTDB taxonomy): Bacteria > Bacteroidota > Bacteroidia > Bacteroidales > JAGODS01 > JAGODS01. The sequence goes on along the minus strand of JAGODS010000124.1, from coordinate 3,319 downwards.
AATATAAAAACTGATAGTATCATTTGCCAAAACATCATAATTAAGAAAAAGCTCAGTATTTTGATTATGAGTTATTGTTCCTGATTTAGCATTATATTTGCCTTCATAAGGAGTAGTGGATGATAAACGCCAAGGCTGATTACCTTCAAAATACCAGTTAAATTTATTGAAATTATTTGAATTAAAATCTTCTACTGCTATTGGTTTAGATGTAAGTTTTACTAATGAACCATTACATACTGTAGTACCCTGTGAATATACCTTAATTTCAGGAGTAGTTACAACAGTAACTGTCTGACTATTTGAAAGAGATGAACAGGAAGCACTTACAACATTAAGCGTATATATGCCGGAACTATTAGCTGTATATGATGAACCCGTTGCTCCATTTATATTTACTCCATTTCTTAACCACTGATATTGTGGCGAATTAAGCCCTGAGTTTTGACAAAATAGATTTACTGAGCCTCCTACACAGAAAGAAAGCGAACCTGTAGCATTTATAGTAATCTGAGGAACTGAGCTAACTGATACTATTATTGAAGACGAAGTACTAATCCCACAATTATTGCTCACTTTTACATTATAAATCCCGGCTTGTTTAGCATTATAAAAATAATTAGTTGCACCTGCAATATCAAATGAGTTTCTCGTCCACTGATATTTTAGTTTTTCAGCTTGTTGTGTAGGAAATATAATTTTATCTATCCAGGCACAATCTAAACCAGTATTTACACTTTTATCTTTAGAATAAATCCATTTGAAAGTATTATCACCGGGAGAAACAGAAAAAACTACCCTGCTCCAGTTTATTTCACCTGACCATTCGCCTGCTTTTATATCATTGATGTAAAAACGTAGAAAATCATAAGAACTTTCTGAGGATATTTTCCTATAAAAAGAAATAGAATCGGCTATTAAAGTATTAAAGTTTATAGTTAATTCAGATGTCTGATTATGAGTAATAGCTCCTGATTTGACGCAATAATTATTTTCTATGCTATTTAAATTGGTAACAGACCATTGTAATATTTCTGAATGTTGCCAATTATATTTGGAGAAATCACTTGTTTCAAAATTTTCATTTTCCGGTAAAGTACCATTAAGAATTACAGAAGCATCTGAACAAAAATTAGTTATTCCATCAGCGCTTATTTGAGCTATAGGTACTTGTCCACTTAATATTTTTATTTCATTAGTTAAATATTCCCCGCAAAAATTATATGCTTTAAGTTTATAAATACCTGATGTAAGAGGATTATAAATAGAATTAGTCGCTGCCGGGATATCCTCATTATTTAAAACCCACTGATAATAAACTTGATTAGCTGACTCAAAATGAGGGAATATAACATTATCAATCCAGGCGGCATCACTATATTTATTAACGCTTTTATCCTTAGAATAAACCCATTTAAAAGATGTAATTCCGCTACTTACTGGGTATGAAAATTTGGTCCAGTCTAACTCGCCTGACCACTCCCCTTTTAAAACATCATTAATATAGAATCTTATAAAATCATAATTTTTCTCTGAAGAAACTTTTCTGTAAAAGCTTATTGTATCATTAGCAATAACATTTAAAGTAATGCTAAGCGATGTAGTCTGGAGATGAGTTATAATACCTGATTTAGCAGACCATTTGCCACTATAGTATGAGCTATTGTCAGTAATCCATAAAGCATTTCCATTACTTAGCCAACTGTATGAATTAAGATTTGCCGTTTCAAAATCTTCTTTATCTATAGATTTAGCTTTTAATAGAATATTAGAACCCTCACAAAACAGAGTCCCTCCCTGACTATTAATATTTAAAACCGGTACCTTGTTTAATCTGACCGGTAAAATATCTGATACTTTTGAACAACCATTTGAATTAGTTAATTCATAAGAATAATCGCCCTGTTTTTCTGCGAGAAAACTGCTGTTGCTTACATCTGGTATATCATTATTATTTATTTTCCACTGATATCCAACATCCGTATAATTGACACCTAATAAAAGCACCGAAGCTCCAAGGCATAGATTTACTGAGCCCGATGTAGAAATAGAAACATTAGGATTAAAAAGTCCTATATTTAGTGATTCTGATAGCTTTGAACCGCAATTATTAGTAACCTGAACACTATATGTCCCTGTATTAAAAGCTAAGTATTGATAATAAGTAGCGCCCTGTATAATATTCCCATCTTTAAACCATTGGTAAGAAGGCTTACCTGTTGAAACAAATATAGGAAATACTATATTATCAATAAAAGCGGCATCTTCGTCTTTATTTACACTATTATCTTTTGAATACACCCATTTGAATGTATTTAACCCCGGATTAACTGCAAAAGCGACCTTAGCCCAATCAACTTCACCTGACCATTCAGCAAGTTTAACATCATTTATATAAAATTTCAAATAATCATAGTTAGTTTCTGAAGAAACTTTCCTGTAAAATGAAATACTATCTGCTTCTGTCACATTTAAAATAAGACTTAATTCAGAAGTTTGATTATGAGTAATGCTACCTGATTTGGCTGCATAATATCCTAAATTAATTTTGTTATTTAAGTTATAAATATTCCAGTTCAAAGCTCCTGTATGTTGCCAATTATATTTTTTAAAATCTGCTGTTTCAAAATTTTCCTTTTGCTTTATATTTGCGTCCAGCATTAAGTTTTTACCTTCACAAATCTCAGCATTCCCTTGATAAGTTATAGTAGCTTCAGGCTTTTGATATACCTCAATACTCAATTGACCTGAATTAAATGTATTACAATTATTATTAACTCTAACATAGTAATTCCCTGTTTCTCCAACATTATAAAAGGAGTTAGTTGAATTATTAATAAGCGAATTATTTTTATACCATTGGTACGTTAATAAACCGGTCGCTTTTGCAGGAAAACCAATATTATCTATCCAGGCTGCATCAGAGCCGGTATTAACGCTTTTGTCCTTTGAATAAACCCATCTGAATTCATTATATCCTCTATTAACAGAAAACAAAATCGAAGTCCATTCAACTTCACCAGACCATTCTCCTTTTAGTTTACCATTAATATAAAAACGCAGAAAATCATAATTGGTTTCTGATGATACTCTATAAGCAAAAACTTATTTCTGTATCTTTTTCAACATATTGACTAATAGTTAAAACTGAACTTTGAAGATGGGCTATTAATCCTGATTTGGCTGAATAGTTGCCTACATATTTGTTACTATTATCTATCATCCATACCTGATCTCCCGAACTCTGCCAGTTAAATTCATTAAAATTTCCACTTTCAAAACTTTCGTTGCTTATTTCTTTTGTATAAAGAGTTGCTGT